>SCTL01000304.1 GCA_004297495.1 Verrucomicrobiota bacterium | reverse complement strand
GCTCTTCCGATCTCGCGTGGTTGTGGGCAAAAAAGTTTTCGCCGAATAAACCCGGCCAGGACAAGAACGCGACCTACGAATGCGGTCTCGAATCCAAAGGCGACGCGTGGGTGCAGTTCAAATCCGAATATTATCTTTACGCGATCATCTTCCTGATTTTTGACGTGGAAACGGTTTTCCTGCTGCCGTTCGCCGTGGCGTTCACGGGGCTGGGCGCGGGAGCGTTTATCTCGCTGATGGTTTTTCTTTTTCTTTTGGTCGCGGGATTGGCCTGGGCTTGGATGAAAGGCGTGCTGACGTGGCGTTAATGACTTTAGACTTTGGACTCTGAACTTTGGACTCATTGTGGACGAAGGACTCAAAAGTGAATTGCAAAAGCAGGGCGTGTTCACCACGACCTTGGAGGAAGTCTATAACTGGGGCCGCAAAAACTCGGTCTGGCCGCTGCAATTCGGTCTCGCCTGCTGCGCGATTGAAATGATCGCGACTTCGATGGCGCGCTACGACCTCGCGCGGTTCGGTGCGGAAGTGTTTCGCCCCTCGCCGCGCCAGGCAGACTTGATGATCGTGGCCGGCACGGTCACCAAGAAAATGGCCCCGCAAGTCGTGCGGCTTTACAATCAGATGCCCGAACCAAAATACGTCATTGCGATGGGCGCGTGCGCGATTTCCGGCGGGCCGTTCAAGCAGGGCTACAACGTGCTCAAGGGCATTGATCGCTATATTCCGGTGGACGTCCACATCCCCGGCTGCCCGCCGCGACCCGAGGCGTTGCTCCATGCTTTCATGACCTTACAACAAAAAATCTCCGATCAAGAGTTGACCGGCGTCAATCGCCCGCGCCATCTCAACGCCGAGTTGCCAAGTGAGTTTCCTGTTCCCGCCTTTGGCGAGCACGACCTTGAACCGCCGAATAATCCGGCTGTCTGGCAAGCGCCCGCTCTTACGCGTGCCTGATCGCAAATGGAAACTCTCGAGCAAATCAAATCCCGGATCGAAGCCGCTGTGGCTGACGTGAAGTTGGAAATCATCCCGAACGATTCGCCGTCGGCGCAACGCTCGTTGCTGGTGGATCGCGAACATGGATTGGCCGTCGCCAAGTTCCTGCGCGACGATGCGGCATTGCATCTGGACTATTGCTCCAACGCCACCGGCGTTGACTGGCCCGCCGCCGAGTTGACCGAGAAGTTCAAGGTTAAGAAAGTCGTGGACGGCGTGGAGAAGGAAGTCGAGGAAGTGAAGAAGACCTTGCGGCCCGCCTATCTTGAAGCGGTCTATCATCTTTACTCGATGGAGAAAAAGCACGGGCCGGTGATCATCCGGTTGCGCACGGAGAATCGCGCGGACAAGAATCATCTGCCGTCGCTCACGCCCGTCTGGCGCAGTTGTGACCTTCAGGAGCGCGAGATTTTCGATCTATTCGGCATCGTCTTCGACGGCCATCCCGACCTGCGCCGCATCTTGATGTGGGACGGTTTCAAGGATTTTCCGATGCGCAAGGATTACGTCGCGCCGGATGATTACGAATACGAACCCACGCCGCATGATGAAGTGTTGGCGCGCGCCAAAGCGCACCAAGCGACGGAAGTGAAATCATGAGCGCTATTGCCGAAATGCCTCCAAAGAAATTTGAGTTGCTGCCAAAAGAGAGCGGCGACGGCGAACTGCTCGAAGTCGCGATGGGTCCGCACCATCCGTCTACGCACGGCGTGTTTCGCATGGACGTGGCGCTCGATGGCGAGCACGTCGTGAAGCTCAAGCCCGTCTTCGGCTACCTGCATCGCAATCACGAGAAGATCGCCGAGGGCACGACGTATCTTTCCTCGATGCCGTACACCGACCGGCTCGATTATTTTTGTTCGCTCACGAACAACTGGGCTTACGCGCTGGCCGTGGAAAAGCTCGCCGGCCTGCAAGTGCCCGAGCGCGCGGAATTCATCCGCGCCGTCACCGCCGAACTCACGCGCCTGCAAAATCACGCCTGCCTCATCGGCTTTCTCACGCAGGACATGGGCGCGAGCGGCACGCCGCTGATGTATGCGTTCCGCGAGCGCGAGAAAATTCTCGACCTCTTCGAGTCGCTCACTGGTGCGCGGATGATGTGCAACTACATGCGCTTTGGCGGCTGCCGCTGCGATTTGCCGGACGGTTGGCTCGCTCAGGCGCAAAAGGTCGTGGACGAAACCCCGAAGTTCATTGACGAGTTCGAGCGTTTGCTGGCGGAGAATGAAATTCTCATGGCCCGCACGCAGGGCGTGGGCAAACTTTCAGGCGAACTCGCCATCAATGCCGGTGTCACCGGGCCGATCCTTCGCGCGGCGGGTGTGAACTACGATCTGCGCAAGGTGGACAAATACGGCATCTACGAGCGTTTCGAGTTCAAAGTCCCGCTTGGCGATCACGGGGACACTTACGATCGCTACATGATTCGCGTGCTGGAGATGCGCGAGTCGGTGAAGATTTTGCAGCAGGCGTTGAAGTCGATTCCCGACGGCCCGATCATTGATCCGAAAGCCAAGCTGCGCGGATTTCGTCCGAAAGTCGGCGAGGCTTACGGCCGCATCGAAGCGCCGAAGGGCGAACTGGGTTTCTATCTCATCAGCGATGGCGGGCCGAATCCGTATCGCTACCGCGTGCGCCCGCCGAGCTTCATCAACCTGACGGTGCTCGAAGACATGTGCGTGGGCCAGATGATTGCGGACGTGGTGATCATCCTCGGCAGTGTGGATATTGTGCTCGGGGAAGTGGATCGGTAGTTCATCCTTCCGCTCTGTCCAATTTTTCCGCCTTGCCATTCATGGCTTGGCGCAGTTCAATACTGGCCCTCGTGTTGGCTGGATAGCTCAGTCGGTAGAGCAGAGGACTGAAAATCCTTGTGTCGGCGGTTCAATTCCGTCTCCAGCCACCACTTTCAAAAACTCCCATCGAACGAAACCTAGACTGATTGCCCGAATTCATTTCCAGTCCGAGCGCTGAAGCGGGCTGAAGCCCGCGCTCCGGAGCGCGGCGTTCACGCCGCTTCACTGACCGGACGCGACGCGAGTTGGAGTCTTTTCGGAAATTCGTTTTGGCAACCGTTCTAACTCGCCGATCGTGCCGTCGTCACTATTCAACTGCGCCGCATAAATGGATCAGGCGGGCTTGAGCGTGAACCCAAGCCCGCCTTGAAATCAAACCGGCAGCCGGTTAGCGAAGCAGCGCGGCGTGGCTGACCACGTCATAGTTGTTGCACGCCGGAGCAGTGTCCACGTTGTTGATGGCGTAACCAGCCAACGCGCCTGCGGGGGACAGCGGGCAATACACACCGGCGACCGAGCCGGCGTTACCGCGGCCCATGAAGGGCGTGAGCGCGGCAGCGGTCGGCGTGGCGCTGGGTGCTGAACCTGTTTCCAGCGACCATTGCTGTTTCGCGGCGTCAATCTGCCGCAAATTGTTGATGCAGGCATTGGTCTGCGAGTTTTTGCGGGCTTTGACGAAGTTGGGAATCGCGATCGCCGCCAGCAGCCCGATGATGGCCACGACGATCATGATTTCCACCAGCGTGAATCCTGCGTGTTTCTGCTCTCGAATTGTTTTCATGTTTTGTTTGTCTCCTTGTGCGGCGTTTTTTTTTGCCAGGAGGTGATTACGGGACAACGCCCATTTACATTTCACAAGACCTCCACGGCCAACCGCGATTCCAAGCTACGGTTCTGGCCCGATTTTTCAATTGTGAATTCGCGGAGAGATTACGGTCAGTTGCGGAGACTGTCCCCGGGCTGTGCCCCCGGCAAACTCGTGGGCGGTTGCTCTCGTGGTTTCAAGGCAAACGAAGCCGGTGCTGCGGGTGGAATTGAATCGGCGCTGTGGTTGCGGCTGCAATCACAGTTTCTTCTCGTTGTGCTCCGGGCGGATTTTTCCCACTCTGGGCGGCAGCTTGAGAACATTGCACCGTTACCTGACCCGGCAGATCATCGCCACCTTGCTGATGACGGTGGTGGTGTTCACGTTCGTTTTGCTGCTGGCCAACGTCATGAAGGAAGTCGTGGGCGTGCTGATGAACAGCCGGGCCTCGGCGGGGATCATCTTCGAGGCGGTCGCGCTGCTGATCCCGTTCGTCTGGGTATTCGCGCTGCCGATGGGGATGTTGACGGCGACATTGCTGGTGTTCGGCCGGTTCAGCGCGGACAACGAATTGACCGCCGTGCGCGCGAGCGGCGTGAGTCTGGTCTCGCTCTCGATGCCGGTGTTGATGTTGAGCCTGGTGCTCTGCGGCTTCAGCGCGCTGGTGAACATGGAACTCGGCCCGCGCTGTCGCGACGCTTACAAGCAATTGTTCCGGCGCGTCATGGTGCAACTCGCCGC
>SCTL01000303.1 GCA_004297495.1 Verrucomicrobiota bacterium | reverse complement strand
ACGTCGAGAAAGCCGAGCCGAAGTTGATCGAGAAATAAAACCAGCTATACACGCGCGTCAGCAGGTGCTGATTGCTCGCGCCGAACTGATCGCCCACGTTGGCGCTCACGCACGGCTTGATTCCCCCCGCGCCCAGCGCGATCAGCCCCAGCCCGAGCACCAGTCCGGCCCTCGTGTCGTTGAGCGCGAGCGCGAAGTGGCCGCAGCAATAAACGATCGAGAGATAAAAGATCGTCCGATACTTGCCGAGCACCGCGTCGGCGAGAAACGCCCCGAGCAGGGGCAGAAAATAGACGCAGGAAACGAATGTGTGATACCACGCCTCCGCCTGTACGTCGCTCATGTGATCAGGCTGGCCTTGCGCGGTCAGCATGTATTTGGTCATGAAGATCACGAGGATGGAATTCATCCCGTAATAGCTGAAGCGTTCGGCGGCTTCGTTCCCGACGATGAACGGCACGCCCGGCGGCATCTTGTCGGTCTTCAACGGGGCGGTGAGGTATTCTGATTGCGCCATAGGTTTGCCGGACTATTTCAGATTTCCGTAACGTGCGCCACTCTGGAATCGGCGCGCGGCACTCTGGGCCGCAGCACTCCGCCAGATCAGGGGCTGCGGGCGTTTCAGAGCCGGTATGTGTTCGACCCCGCTGTGGCAAGGATGGCCGCGCGCCGTTTTGGGGAGGCCCGCGCAGATCGGTTGCCGCTTGCGAAACCTCGAACCGGAATTCAACATGCCGCCATGCGAATCGCGCCGCGTCATGGAATTTTTTTCGGAATCATACTGGTTGTCCTCGGTTCGCTGCTTGCCGCCGTGGCTGCCGGTGAAAACCGCCCTCCGCAAACCACCGCGCTCACCAACTGGCTTGTCGCGCTAAATACTTTTCGTCACGCCGGCGCACTCGTCGGCGAAAACAAGTTGACCGATGCCCGGCGTGAACTGGCCGCGGCCTCCACGAATTTGCCGTCGCCGTTCGCCGCGATGGCCGCGCAGATCGCGGCGAAGATCGCAGCAGCGAGTGCGGTTGGAACAAATTCCGTGGGCGCTGGTGAGCTGAGAACCCGCATCAAGTGGTGCGCGCAGCTTCACTCCTATGACGCCGCGTTGCGGTTGCAATCCGCCTCAATGCCGGCCGACGAACTCGAGGACGATTCCACCTACGCGTGGCGATTGTTTGAATCCGGCAATCTCAGCGCCGCGCTCGCGGAATACAAACGCCGGCTGGCCGGGGAAATGGTGGAGAATTTCCGGCAAAATTATCAGGACCAGGCCAGGCTCGCGGAGCAGCGGGCGGCGAATCTGACCAACGCCACGTATTCGTTGCGGCTCGTGCAGCAACATTATTTGCGCGGGCTGGAGGAAAAAGCCGATCCACTCGGCGCCGTGACGGAATTATATCGCGTGCTGCCGCACGCCCGCGACGCGCGCGAAGCCGTGGCCGTGCAAGAGGAGATTATTCGTTGCCTCGCCCGCTTGAATGATGAGGACGGGCGCGACGCCTGGGAGGACAAGCTGATGCGCGATTTTCCTTCCGACGCCGAAGCTTGCGCGAATGTCCTGCTCGAACGCGGGCTGCGTTTCTACAACGCCGGCGATTACGCGCGCGCGCTGTCGCTGCTCCAAAAAGTTTGCACGCAATTTCCCAACTCCGGCTCTTATGGCGATGCGCAATACGCCGTGGGCTTGATCCTCCACAAGCAGGGCAAGTACACCGAAGCCCTCGCGGAATACCAAAAAATCTTCGACAGCAAAGTGAACGACCAGTTGATAGACACCGAGAAGAGCGATGACTACAAGAACTACCGGCATCGCACCGCGCTGCGCATGTCGGAATGCTACGAGGCCGGACAGGATTTCGCGCGGGCGCTGTCTTACGCGGAGATGGCGCGCGACCGTTATCCCTACCTCTCGTATTGCAAGAATTGTATGCGTGAAACCCGCGAGGCGCTGGAGAAGCGGATTGAAATGCTGCGGCAAAAGGTTTCGCCGGCGAAGTCCGCGGCAAAGGCGGATTGAGCGCCGGCCAATTGCAGGTGACAGGCGAACCCCTCACCCGGCCTTCGGCCGCCCTCTCCCCATCCGATGGGGAGAGGGACGGGGTGAGGGGATTTCGGATTGTGCGTCACGGGGCAAATTGGAGGTGGTTGAAGGTTGAATCCTCGGCATCAACCCGCTAATGCTGGAGCCGCCAAATGCACTGCGTCATCACCGCCGGGCCGACTTACGAAACGATGGACAACGTCCGCCGGCTCACCAATTTCTCCACGGGCCGGCTGGGGACGGAACTGGCGAATTTTCTCACCGAACGCGGCCACGACGTGACGTTGTTGCTGGGCGAGCAGGCCACGCATTGCGGCGAGCGCAAAGCCCGGCGCGTCGAACCCTTCTCCACCACGGCAAATTTGCTGGAAAAATTCCGCGCGCTGGCGAAGCAGGACGTCGGCGCAGTGTTTCACGCGGCGGCGGTGAGCGATTACACGTTCGGCAAAATCTGGCTGCGCTCACCCGCCGGCGAATTGAGCGAAATCAAATCCGGCAAAATCTCCACGCGCGCCGGCACGTTGATGGCGGAACTTGTGCCCACGCCCAAAGTCATCGCTGAACTCAGGTCGCTTTTTCCTACCGCCAAAATCATCGGCTGGAAATACGAAGTGGATGGCGACCGCGCGAGCGTCTTGCAGAAAGCGGAGCAGCAGATTGCCGAGTGCCGGACAAACGCCTGCGTGGCGAATGGCAAAGCTTACGGTCTCGGCTTCGGCATCGTCACCGGCGCGTCCGCGTGCGAGCACTGTCGCGATCTGACGGCGCTGTTTGGCTCGCTCGAAAAAATGCTTCGCGCGTGACGGCGGGGTGCGATTCCTCGCGCCACATTCGCCGTTGAACCGAAATCCCTCCGTCCGTTATGCTGGCGCGCATGAACGTTTTCGTCACTGGCGGCGCGGGCTACATTGGGTCGGTCTGTGTGGAGGAACTTCTGAACGCGGGCCATGAGGTCACGGTGTTCGACAACTTGAGCGAGGGCCATCGTTCCGCCGTGGATGCGCGGGCGAAGTTCGTTCAAGGTTGCCTGAGCGATGCCGCATTGGTGAAGCAGGCAGTGCGCGCGGCAAACGCGGAAGCCGTGCTGCACTTCGCGGCCAACGCGCTCGTGGGCGAGTCCATGACGAATCCCTCGAAGTATTTTCGCAACAACGTCGGGTCCGGATTGAACCTGCTCGATGCCGCCGTCGAGTGTGGCGTGCGCAAGTTCGTCTTCAGTTCCACCTGCGCCACTTACGGCCCGCCGGATCGCGTGCCGATGACGGAGGATTTGCCGCAACGCCCGATCAATCCTTACGGCGAATCCAAATTGATGTTCGAGAAGATGCTGCTCTGGTTTGAGCAACTGCACAAACTGGAGTTCATCGCCTTCCGCTATTTCAACGCCGCCGGCGCGACGCAGAATTTTGGCGAGCACCATCGCATCGAGACTCATTTGATTCCAAACGTGCTGAAAGTTCCGCTTGGTCAGTCCAAGCAATGCGAGATTTACGGCACGGACTACGCCACGCCCGACGGCACGTGCATTCGCGACTACATCCACATCGTGGACCTCGCGCAGGCGCACATCCTCGGCCTCGCGCCGGGCAAGCGCGGCTTTTTCAATCTCGGTAATGGCGACGGCTACTCGGTGCGGCAGGTCATCGAGACGTGTGAAAAAATTTCCGGCAAAAGAATTCCTGCCGTGGAAAAGCCGCGTCGTCCAGGCGATCCGCCCAAGCTCGTGGCCGCTGCTGCGAAGGCTGTGAACGAACTCGGCTGGAAACCGAAGTTCCCGAAGCTCGACGACATCGTGGCCACCGCTTGGGCCTGGCATCTCGCGCATCCAAACGGATATCCAGACTGAAATCCGAAGGCGGGGAATTTGAACAGGAGGAAACAGAGGTAACGGAGGATGGGAGGAATCTGCCGATTTTCCGAAGCGAGATTGAAGCGAACCGGTTGTCGCGCACCGTTTCAAGAATTTGGCGAGCGACATTTCTCTCTCCGTTATCTCCGTTCCTCCTGTTCCAATTCCGGCGAAGCATCGAGAATTCACCACACTTCCACCGGCCCTTTGGGCACGGGGATTTTCGCTGCTCCGGCTTCGTCCGTCTCCCGCATGAATGAGGCGACCATGGGCGGCGGTTGAAAGCGCGGGAGCAGTTCGCCGTTTGAATCCAGGAACTGACCACGCCATTCGAGGTAGTGCGCGAGAATTTCCTGAAACTCCGCACGCGTGTGGCAAAGCACGACGCGTTTGTTGAATTCACTCGACGGTCCGAAGCGACGCGAGTACCACGGCGCGACTTTGCGGAACATCCGGCAGCCGAGTTCCTCGCCAAAAGTTCCTACCATCAAATCCAGATGCCGGCACATCACGCGCACGCGCTCGGCGAATTTCGGTTCGGGCGGAATTTCGCCCGTCGCCAGGAACTGCCGCGTGTGTTGGAAGATCCACGGATTGTAAAACGCGCCGCGCCCGATGCTCACGCCCGCGCAGCCGGTTTCCTCCAACATGTGTTTCGCCGCGGCGGGCGTGACAATATCGCCGTTGCCGATGACGGGAATGGTTTTCACCGCCTGCGCCACGGCGCGGATGCCCGCGAGATTCACCGTGCCGCCGAAACCCTGCTCGCGCGTCCGGCCATGCACGAAGATTGCCGCCACGCCCACGGCTTCCAGCGCGCGGGCCAGATCGGGCGCGGTGAGATTTTGATCGTCCCAGCCGAGGCGCATCTTGGCCGTCACGGGAATTTTCACGGCGTTAACCATGCCGCCGACGAGCGCGGAAGTTTTATCCAGTTCGGTCATCATGGCCGAGCCGCCGCCGACTTTGCAGATTTTCTTCACGGGACAACCCATGTTGATGTCAATGGAAGCGACGCCGCGCGCTTCGAGCACCTGCGCCGCGTCGCGCATTTCTTCGGGCACGCTGCCGAAGAGTTGCACGGCCAGCGGTGAATCGGCCGGGCGCGTTTCGATCAGCTTGAAGGCGCGTTCGCGTTTCTCCAGCAGCGAGCGCGCGTTGACGAGGTCAGTGGTGCAAAGGCCCACGCCGCCGATCTCGCGCACGACGAGACGGAAGGGCAGGTTGGTGTAACCCGCCAGCGGCGAGAGAAACAAATTCGATGTCAGCGTGAGCGGGCCAAGTCGCATCGCGATCAGTATAACCGAAAGCCGGAGGCCGGCACGAACAGGTTTTTGCGAGGGGCGCGCGGCATTTTTCCGGGTTCAACGGGAATTAGCTGGCAATGTGTCGCGTGGGGCGGCAACGTAGAATTGTAGCGATATGCCAAAAGACGAAACTTCGATTCCCCCAAACGCCGCCGCACCCGCGGTGCAAATGACTTTGCCCGGGCTGATCCTCTTCAGTGTTTCACTCATCGTCGCGACGGGCTTGCTCACGTGGTTTCTGGCGGGCCGGGGACGTGCGCCGGAGAGCGACGCGCGTTCGTCCGGAGTCGCCTCGGCAGGCGCGGATGTTGAGCGCAGAAAATCCTCCGCGCCCATGCCGCCGTGGGGCGAACTCGTCCAGTATAACATCATGCTTGAACGACCGGAGGAGTACGCGGCGTTTGAATTCCAGAACAGCAGCAACCGCACCTGGACTTTTGGCGGCATGACGGCAGGTCAGGCGCGGGCGGCGATGCTGGCCTGCGGCGTGGCGAGCAATCTGGTGGAGCACGCGCTCGCGCCATCGCTCGCGCAGGCCAGTGCCGGCAGGGTCGTGATTCAACCGGACCCGGAACTCATCACCGCGCTTCCTCCCGAAGCGCGCGAGAAACTTTACGGCGTGCTGGCGCGCACGCCGGAGAATTATTACATGCACTCGCCGTTCAGTTTTCCGAACGAGAGTTTCGAGGACGCGTTCGATGGCAGCCAGATGGCCGATGCCACCAAGGCGTTGATCACCCGGCTTTCCTATCGTCGCGGCGGAAGAACCTTCTTCAGCGACCTCGGTTATGTGCTCGATCATTCGTCCGGCGACGACGAGCGAATGAAGGTCGTGAAGGCGCTCTCGCGTCTCTCGGCGGTGATGGTGCGGCTGCGGATCACGCCCACGACCGACGTGGACAAGGTGGTCAACTATTGGGCCGCGCCCGGCGTGCGGATCAAGGACGTGCGGCCCTTGCTGGAATCCGTGAAGCGCATGGACGATGGCGGCACGGTGAGCCTCGTCTATCTGCTCCCGCCGTTTGCGCGCGAACGGCTCTTCACTTTTCCGCTCAGCGCCAAATACGGCGAGGCCGAAGTGGATTGCCATTGGAGCACGATGAATTTTTTCAGCGAGGAACCGGACCAACGCTTCGCCGATTTGAACTACACGAGCGCCTTCATTTCGACGAACTATTACAGCATCGCCAAACCGTCGGCTTACGGCGACCTGATCTTCGTGCTCGACGAGCGCGGCGGCGCGATCCACTCCGCGGTTTACATCGCCGACGACATCGTCTTCACCAAGAACGGGCGCAGCTACGGCCAACCGTGGCTGCTGATGCACTTGAAGGACATGGCCACGGCTTACTCGACCGCCAAAGAACCGCGGCTGGTTTTTTATCGCAACAAAGCCTCGTGAATCACGGCGACGGCGACACGTCGCGAAACACTGGCGACGGCGCGTTCGTTCCGCCGGATTCAGGGCTGAACAATTCTTCGAGCGCCTGCAAGGGATGGAGTGGCATCAACATCAGCTTCGGCAACTGATGCAACGGCTCGGTCTTGGGTTCGCTCAGCGTGCCGGTGACTTTGTATTCGAACGCCTTCGTCATCGGCTTGAGCGCGAGGTTGAGCACCGGGCCGATGAGCCAGGCGTCGCGCAACGGTTCGGCCTCCACGCGCGCGTTGACGCGGCCCGCGAAATCCACCGTGCCGCGATATTGCAGGCGCAACGCCGGCGCGCGCATTTCCAGATCGTCGGTGTAGGCGACGCTGTTGGTGATGAAACCGGTGGCCCTGGCTTCGGACACGCGGCTCAGGCCGATGCCGGGCGTGAGGGCGCTGAGCGGTTGCGTCAGCACGCCGAAGACCGGCACGTCCCAGATCAAACCGTCGCGCAAGCGCAGGCTCGTCGAGCCGTTCCAAATCTGCGTGTCGTCGGAAACCGCATTCGTGATGTCGAGCCAGCCGGTCAGCCGGCCTTCAAGGCGATTGGACCGTGCCGTCAAGTCGGTGGTGAGCGTGGCCAGATTTGCGTCCAGCGCTTCGAGAAAAAAACTGTATTTCGTTTCCTCGTCTTCACTGAGTTTGAATTCCGCGTGGCCGCGCGCGGTGCCGTCGTAAAAGCGCGCGGACACGTTGGTCAACACGAGCGAATCGCCGCGCCAGCGGACGTCGCCGGTCAGATGCGGCAGTTTGAAGCGCCACCACGCGAACGGCCCGCCGTCCACGTGAAAACTCAAGTCGCTTTCCGCCATGTCCCACATCGGCGCGTAACCGGTCACGCGCACGGTGGGCGGTGATTTGAACTCGTACGGTTCAAGGGAATGTCCAGTTCGCGGCCCGATGGCCCGGGCGATGACGAGCGGTTCGGCGGTGCTGAAACCGTTGGTGAAATAAATCCGCCCGGCCTCGAAGTCCGCCACGATTGCGTCCGCCGTGACGGTCTGCATGCCGCGAAAAAGTTGTGGATGGAAAAACTGCATCACGAGATTCGTGTATTGCAATTCCGTGGTGAGCGAACTGCCGGTCTGTCCGCGAAAAGCAAAATTCGTGATCGCCACGCGCGCGCGCGCGCCGATGCGTTCGTAGTCATGCCAGCGTCCCCAGACTTCGCCCGAGATGCGCGGCGGTTCGTTGAATTCGCAGTAGTCCAGGCCGCGCTGCTGGCGTTCGTTCAACATGGGCCGCAGCGCGAGCGGATTGATCGTGCTGTCTATCCGGAAGTAATAGTTGTGCGTCGCGTCGTCGGCCACGTGATAAATTTTCAACAAACCTTCGGGCCGGCCGGCGACGAGGTCGGGCAGCGTCCAGACCAGGTTGGTGTAGGTCACGTGCGAGACGGCCCAGTCCGCCGGCGCGCCGAGATACGCGCCGTTCGTGATGGCGAGCTGCGCGTCGAGTTGCAGGGTGGGGAGAACTTCGCCGCGCCAATTCGCCGTTTGATTGGTCCACGCCGGCAACTTCACCGCGCCGTGCCCGGAAATTTGCGGGGGCAGTTCCCACGAATACTTGGCGAGCCAGGCCGCGGCTTTTTCCGTGAGCAACGGCGAAAGTTTGTGAACGTCGAATCGCGAATCCAGATCGAACGTCACCGCCCGCGTCGGCACGTCCAGCCGAGCGCTGCCAGTGAAAGTGCCCACGTCAAATTCGCCGCTGACCCGCGTGAGCGCGAGCGCGGCGTGTCGCCAGTCGCCGCCCAGTTCAATTTTTTTGGCGGACAACTCTCCGGCCTGCAAGTCGGCCAGATCCGCCGTCC
>SCTL01000029.1 GCA_004297495.1 Verrucomicrobiota bacterium | reverse complement strand
CGGGATTCTGCGAGAAGTGGTAGGACGCGAACATCAGCAGCATGATGCAAAGCCCCATCCAGAACGCGGAGAAGTTGCCCGCGACAAAACCGGAGAGGATGTTCAACGACGCGCCGCCGTGCTTGGAGCAGTTCGTGACTTCGCGCACGTGACGCGAGGTGGTGCTGACGAAAACCTTGGTGAACTCGGGAATCAACGCGCCCGCCACCGTGCCGCAACTGATGATGACCGAGAGCACCCACCAGAGATCGGGTTGCGCGATGTTGGTGAAACCCGCCACGCCTTCCACGCTAGTCTTCATGGGCACGGCGAAATCGCCGAGCAACAGTTTGCTGGCGACGAACGTGATGCCGATGGACACGGCGGACGTGATCCAAACCAGGTGCGTGAGCGGCGCTTCAAAGTCGAAATCTTTTTGATGGCCGTATTTCGCCTTGCTGAAAATCTCGTTCGCGAAGTAGGAAACGAGCGAGGTCACGATCATCAACGCGCGCATGACGAAGAGCCAGATGATGAGCGTGGCGCAAGTGGTGGGATTCGCAGCCAGTGCAAGCGCGAGGAACGCGATGAGCGCCACACCGGTGACACCGTAAGTTTCAAAGCCATCCGCCGTCGGGCCGACGGAATCACCGGCGTTGTCTCCGGTGCAGTCGGCGATGACGCCGGGATTCTTCGGATCGTCTTCGGGAAGTTTGAAAACGATCTTCATCAAGTCCGAGCCGATGTCGGCGATCTTGGTGAAGATGCCGCCGCAGATGCGGAGCACGGATGCGCCGAGCGATTCACCGATGGCAAAACCGATGAAGCATGGGCCGGCCAAGTCCTTCAGAAAAACAAGAATGCAAATCATGAAAAACAACTCCACCGCCACGAGCAACAGGCCGACGCTCATGCCGGAGCGCAGCGGAATGCAAAGTGTGGCGAAGGGATTGCCCTTGAGCGCGGAGAACGCGGTGCGGGAATTGGCGACGGTGTTGATGCGGATGCCGAACCACGCCACGCCATAACTGCCAAGTATGCCCAAGATGGAACAAAGCAAGACAAGGATAACGTGCCCGGCGGAGTTGTGTTGCAACACGCCGAAGTAATAAACCATGCACGCCGCGATCAAGCACCAGAGGATGGCGAGGAATTTTCCCTGCGTGAACAGGTAGGTTTTGCAGGTTTCCCAGATCGTGTGGGAAACGCTGGCCATGCTGGAGTGAACGGGCAGGTTCTTGGTCTGCACGTATTGCACGAGGCCGAAGGCCGCGCCGATGGCGCAGATCAGGATGCCGAGATACATCAACGCCGTGCCGCTGATGCCGCCGAGGCCGTCGAATTTGACGGCGTTGAGGTCGGGGATGTGAATGTCCGCTTCGCTGGCGACGGACTGGAGCGCCAGCACGAACAGACTGCACAGGACGATTATCGCGATTTTGACTGGTTTAGTTGCCATAAGGTAGGGGCGAGACTACGCAACGCGGGCATAAGAGCGCCAATCATTTTTTGCCACCTTTATGCCATAAAACAGAGCTAAGCGCGGCTAATTGGGGGGTACGCGACCGGACGATCTTCGCATCCGGCCCCAACCGGCCCCATTGGACGCAAGTTGCGGCGGATGGAAAATAATGGCTTGCCTTGATGCGCAAACCGCGACAGGGTTGGCCCGAAACCAAACGCCTAACCCTTTGAAATGAAAACGACCTTTCTTACCGCTCAACGGAACTCCCGGTTCTTCAAAGTGACACGTCAAACGAGCCTGCTGCTGGCTGCGCTCGTGCTGGCGGGTTGTCCCTCGGGCAACCAGACGCCCGAGCCGACGCCACCCGCGGCCAATGCCGGGACGAAAGTGGTCATCCGCGGCTCGAACACCATCGGCGAGGAACTCGCGCCGGCGCTGATCGCTGAATTCAAGAAGGACCACGCCAAGACCGAATTTAACCTGGAAACCAAGGGCACGTCCTACGGCATGGGTTCGTTGATGGGCGGACAGTGCGACATCGCCGGCGCGTCGCGCGAGCCGTTGAAGGAGGAACTGGAAGTGGCGAAGTTCCGGGGCGTGGAGTTGAACGATTACGTCATCGGCGCCTACAGCGTGGCCGTGGTGGTGAACGCCGCCAATGCCGTGGGCGACCTCAGCCGCGAACAAGTGCAGGGCATTTTCACCGGCGCGATCACCAACTGGAAGGACGTGGGCGGAGCGGACGCACCCATCACGATCCACATTCGCGACGAAATTTCCGGGACGTATCTTGGCTTCAAAGAACTGGCGATGGGCAACAAGCCCTACGGACCGGCGCCGCAAACGCACACGAGTTACGGGGCGATTGCGCAGGCGGTGGCGAAGGACGCCAACGGCATCGGCTACACCAGCGTGAGCACGCCCGCCACGGTCGGCGTGAAGATGGTCAAGATCGGCGGCTTGGAACCCGGCAATCAAACGGTGAATGCGGGGCAGTATCCTTACGCCCGCGTGCTGCATCTCTACACGAACAAGGCGGGTGAAACGGCGGTCACGCAGGAATTCATCAAGTTCGTGCTATCCAAGCCCGGCCAGGAAGTGCTCACGAAGGCGGGGTTCACGCCGAAGTCGTGATGGTTGGCCGGGCGGGTTTGTCGAAGCCGCTCAGGGGTAGTTGAGAACGGTGTAAACCTGTTCCTCGGTTCCCAAAGCGAACAGTTCGGGATAGCGCCGCTGGGAAACCCACTCGGCGTGACCGTCGCAAAACACCACGTTGCCGCCATCAGTGCCGTGGTTGTCAATGTAGTCGGGATAATCGTTGTTGGATTTCTTCCCCGTCGGATAGTCAATCGCATCGTCGCCGTCATACATGATCCACATGCTGGAGGGCGCGGCTTTCTGTCCGCGCAAATTGAAGGTCAAGAGCGCGCCTTTGACATTGTAGTTGAGAAGATTTTGATAGCTGTAGCCGGCAACGACGTTATCGGTCTTACGAACATTGTATTGGGGGGCAAGCGTGTTGTTGCCGTTGATGAAGCCGGAGACTTCGTAGCTGGAACCCCGTCCGGTCTTCGTGCCGGCGTCGTAGGGAGCAGTGGCGCCGCGCGGCGCGATTCGCTGCAAATCCGCGATGAACGTCGAGTTGCCGTGCAGTCGCGCGGAGTAGCTGGTACCTGTATCGTCGCGGGGATTCCAACCGCTGGCGGAGAGGGGTTGCGGATTATTCTCAATGGTGTGGCGGGTGGCCGGGCAGTTGAAAGTCTTGAGACTCGGAATGTAACTCGGGTAAAGCCAGTTCAAATCATCATCGCCGAAGTTGGCGACTCCGGACAACGCGTGCTTATCGTCATCGTCCGCGTACATGTGGCTACCGATGCCCATTTGTTTCTCGTTGTTGAGACAACTGATGCGTTGCGCGCGGACCTTGGCCTTGCTCAAGGCTGGCAGCAACATGGCCGCGAGAATGGCGATGATGGCGATCACCACGAGCAGTTCGATCAGAGTGAAGCCGGAGCGTGAGTAACGGGGTTGGCGCGAAGTCATGAGCGGTGAAGGATTACTTGGGCGCGCTGGTGCGCTGGGCGAGCCAGACTTGATCGCGTTGGGATGTGGCCCCGGTGCCCATGAGCGGCGGGCCGGCATACTTGGCCGGGTTGACTTTTTGAATGGGTGGCTTGGTTTGCTCATCCTGCCATTTCTTGATTTCGGCGTGCCCATCGGCGAAGGAGAGTCCGCCCGCGCCGCTGTGATACGAGGCCGGCACGTCATCCCATTGCTGCGGCAAATTAGGAAGAGCGACCGGCGGCATGCGCACTCCGAAAAAACCTTCATTGATGCTGTCAGGATGCTCGTCAATGAAGACCCACGTCAAGGCCGGTCCCGGCACGGTAAAATCCCCAGTCTTGAGGTAAATCCGAAAACTGGTGAAGCCGTAGGCCGTGCTGTACATCCGCTGTGCGTAATCACCGACGAAGCCGTTCATGGACGTGCTGCGCACGCGCGGCCCGGTGGCCCCGGGCAGTTTGTCCGCCGGACATTTGTAAATTCCCAGCGAGCGCGCGGTGTAGGTCCCAAGCGCGGCGTCCACGAGATACCCGGTGTCCGTGTTCGCGCCGGCTGGCTGACCGCTGCTCCAATCGAGCCATCCAGTCACCCAACTGTTCGAGGCAATGGCGGTGGAGCTGCCGTTGAAGACCAGCCGATCCTGAAAATCGTTCGCATACATCGCGTGGGCGAGTTGGAGCTGTTTGAGGTTGTTGAGGCAACTGATACCCTGCGCCTTGGTTCGCGCCCGGCCCAAGGCCGGCAAGAGCATGGCCGCGAGAATGGCGATGATGGCGATCACCACCAGCAACTCGATCAGGGTGAAACCTTGCGAGCTTCGACGTGGATATTTTTTGTGCGGCATACGCATTTATCAAATACGACGAGGCGGAAGCGACAGTTCATTGGTCGCCCGCCGCCTCGTCCCCTTTCAAATCCCGATTACAGATGGCGAAGCCGGTAGAAGCGCGTGCTCCCGCTGACCGGCGTGACCGCTCGATAACTGCTGCCCGGCGACACCACGCTGATTACGGCGCTCAGATCGTCCACATACGGCCCGAGGACGTCCGCCGCGCTTTGCAGCGAGAACACCGAAGGCGGATCGTTCAGCGGCCAACTGAAATCCAGAATGGCGTTGCCGGCGTTCGTGGTGATCGAGGTGAACTTGAGGGTGTCCAATTGTACCACCCGGACATTGTCATAAATCACCTGCGCGTCGGCCGGACCGACGGAATCGAAGGCGTCGCAGTAACCGATCATCGGCGTGCCGTTGGTGTAAGAGTTTGTGATACTCCAACTGAAGATCGCCGTGTTGTTGAGTTTCAGTGTGACGACGCCGGAAATCTGGCTGACTTCCGCCTGCACCCAGCACGGAGACAGCGTGGCGAAGCCCAGATAATTTGCGGGCGCACCGCCAGCGACCGCGCCCGCATTGTAGGGCGGCGATTTGAAGACGCCGGTTAACGTCGAGGCGCTGCGGCCCGGCGTCAAAGCCGTCGGGTTGTTTCCGGCAGTGGTGGGCGAACTGTAAAGCACATAGTCACCCAGCGCGGCACCGTCCGCTTCAATGCCGTAAAAGAGGCCATCGAAGGTCCAGCCCGCCGGCACGTTGCCGGCGGTGTTGCGGAACCAATTCGTCTTGGTTCCCGAGTGGTTGATGCCCAGCAGGACATACTCGGTGGTCAAGCTGCCATTGCCCGCGATGAAGAACATGTCCGCGCGCAAGGCGTAGTTGCCGCTGAAGTTGTAGAGCGCAGAGGCGAGGCTATTTGAGGCGTATAAGTTCAGGCCTGCGGCGCCGCCGCCGCCTTTGTTGACCGTCATCCGCAGCCCCAGCGTGCTGGCGTCCGTGGTGTGCGGCGCGGGCGGGATGGCGAGCGCGCTGTAATCGTAGGCGAACGTGGCGGTGTAGTCCAGATAAGTGGAGTTGGTGGAACCAAACAGCGCGACCCAATTCGTGCTCGAATCGGTGGTGTTGAAATCATCGGAGAACAGCACGGTCTCCGCGGGCACGTCATCATCCACGATAAACGAAGGGCCGGAGCCGGCGCCAACTATGTAGCCTGAACCGGCCGCCGCGGAGACGATGATGGTCTCGTTGGTTTCCACAATTGAATCATCAATCGGATGAATCAGAATATTGCTGGTCGTCTGGCCGAGGTCGAATTGAATGGCGGGGATGGTCACGTAGTCCACGTCCGGCGTGGCGCTGCCGGAATAAGCCAGATTCACGGTCAGGGCAACGTTGGTGTCGCCCCGCCGGGTCACGCGGAAGCGCGCGTAGTCATTCGTGGTCTGCTCGAACACAACGAAGGGGAGGAGGCTGTTGGTGACGTCAATTGCCGGCGTAGTCGTGTCCACGATGGCAACCGTCGCGCTGCTTGGGCTGCCGACGCTGTAATTCACGCTGCCCACCAGTGCGAGCGTCCCTGTTTCAGTGGTTTCAGCCGCGCCATCGGACAGCGGGGTGAACGTGATGTTCGTGGTGCTGTCACCGCTCTTGAAGGTCACGGTGCCGGATAGGGTGGTGTAGTCGGTTCCGTTGGTTGCCGTGCCCGACATCAGGTAAGTGACCGTGAGCACCGGCACGGTGTCGCCCACGCGCGTCAAGGTGAATACTGCCGGTGTGCTGCCT
>SCTL01000302.1 GCA_004297495.1 Verrucomicrobiota bacterium | reverse complement strand
CGCGAGTTGGGCGTGGAAGTTTTGTAAATCGGTAGTCTGGACTTTCGCCACGGATTCTTCCGTGCCGAGCGAGTCGAGACCATAGCCGGTGTCACCAAAAAGAGCTCGGCGCATGGCCACGCTGGCACTTTTGAGCAATTCGTCTTTGCGCGCCCGGATGCCGGCGAGTTGAATCTCGCGCTCGCGTTCCAGCGCGGGTTTCGGGAACGACGGATTCAATATCACATCGGCAAACACGTCGAGGCCGGTCGCAAAATCGGAACTCAGCACTTCGAGGTTCACGCCGAAGCTGTTGTTGCCGCCGTAGGTGTCAATGCTGCCGCCGACGCCTTCGACTTCGCTCGCGATGTCCTCCGCGCTGCGTTTCTTCGTGCCCTGCAACAGCATCTTGGTCATCAACTGCGAGATGCCGTTGTTGTTCGTGTTCTCGGCCAGCACGCCGCCCTGGAACACGGCGCGGAATTCCACGAACGGCAGGCGATGATCTTCTTTCACGAGCAGGCGCAGTCCGCCGGGCAAAGAAAGTTTAGTGATCGCGTTGTCGGTGTTCGTCTCGGTTTTCGTTACCGGTTTCGGCGTCGCGCCGGTGGGCAGCAGCGCGGTGAGCGTGCGGTTTTCCGTGGTGAGATATTGTTTCGCGACGCGCTGCACGTCGGCGGGCGTGAGCCGTTTGACGGCGGCGAGGTAACGCTCGGAAAAATTCAGGTCGCCGGCAGCGAGCCAGTTGCCACCGAGGTCCTGCGCCTGGCCGGTCATCGTCTTGCGCGTGCCAAGCGTGGCGGAGATGTATTGCTTCACCGCTTTGCTGAGTTCTTCGGCGCTGACGGGTTTGGCTTTGAGCTTCTCGATTTCTGCGAGCATGGCGGCGCAGGCTTTCTCGAATTTGTCCGCGTCCACCACGGCGCTCATGCCGAACAGGCCGGGATTGCCGGGATTGTAAGTCCACGCGTCGGCTTGGTGAACGACGCCTTGTTTCTCGCGGACTTCCTGAAAGAGTCGCGAACTGCGTCCGCTGCCGAGCAAAACTGCGAGCACGTCGAGCGCGGGCACGTCGGGATGGCGGATGTCCGGAATGTGCCAGGCGAAGTGCATCTGACCAAGTTCGATGGGCGCTTCTTCGATGATTTCGCGCGGCGCGGTCTGGCGCGGTTCTTCCGGCAGCACGACCGGCGCGAGCGGTTTCGATTTCGTTTTCGCGTAGGCTGTTTTGATTTGGGCGACGACTTCGTCGTTCTTCACGTCGCCTGCGACGACGTAGAAGACGTTGTTCGGCGCGTATTTTTCGCGGTAGTAGCCGCGAATGTCGTCGGGCTTGAGTTCGTTGAAGATGTCGAGGTAGCCGATGACGGTGAAGCGATACGGGCTTTTCGTGTAAGCCGCTTCAAAGAGACGACGACTCGAACGCCGGCCAGGATCGTCCTGGTTCATGTCCATCTCGCGGCGGATGACGTCGAGTTCCTTTGTGAGTTCATCGCCGGGCAGCGAGGCGTTCTGCATGATGTCGCAGAGAATATCAATCGCGGTGCGCGCGCCGGTGTTCGGCACGTCAATGTGATACACCGTGCGATCAAAGCTGGTGTAGGCGTTCATGTAACCGCCGGCTTCCTGCACTTCCTGATCAATGCGGCTGCCGGGGCGCGTGGTCGTGCCTTTGAAGAGCATGTGTTCGAGCACGTGCGAAAGGCCCGCGCCGAGCCAGCGGCCCTCGTGTATGCTGCCGGTCATCGCCCAAGCCTGCGCGGAGACGACGGGCGCGCTGTGATCTTCGCGGACGATGATGGTGAGGCCGTTTTCGAGCGTGGTGAGTTTCACGCCCGGCGGCACGGCGGGAATTTGTGCGGCGTCGGTCGGAGCGGAGAAAGTTTTGGCGGTCATAATTGCGGTGGCAGTCAAAGCGAACAGGGTGGAGCGCATGGCGCGGAGAACCGTGCGTTAATTTTGTTTCGGCGACGGCTCTTCGCGTTTCAGCCGGCTGGCGGGCAGGAACGGTTTCAGGAACGCGTCATGAAAATCATAGCCGTCGGCGAAATCCTCCCGCGAATCAGTTTCAGTTTTCGCCAGCAAGCCGATCTCGACCATGTTGAAAACAATTTCGCCGAAGTCGCGGCATTGCTTGACGCCCCACTCTTCGAGCACGGTGATGGCCATCGGACCGAATTGTTCGAGCGCGTAATGGCGGATGCCCTCGAGCAGTTCCCGACCGGAAATGTGGCGGACCTGGCCGCGATTTTCCTTGCCGATCTGTTTCTGGGTGAAGTCGAGCGCCTCGCGCAGAAAGATGTAGGCTTCCGAGTGGTACCGCGAATCCTTGGCGAGGATTCGTTCGAGGGCTTCTTCAAAATTAACTTCGTGCATTTGTTGCGGGTGCGTCCGCTGGTGTCGGCGGGTGCGCCGTACGATACGCTTTGACGGCCCAACCGGTCAGCAGCAGGCCGAGAACGACACAAAGAACCAATTGCTCCTGTTTCGTCAAGCGGTTCACGTGCCAAAGGTAGCGGGACAGGGCGGCGGGCGCAACCACGCGCAGGGCTTAAACATTAAACCGAATTGCGGCTGCGCCATCTCGCACCTATCTTCGCCGCCATGAAGTATCGCCGCTTTGGCCGCACCGGCTTGCAAATGCCCGTCATTTCCTGTGGCGGGATGCGTTACCAGCACAAATGGCAGGACACCGACCCGAAGGAAATCCCGCCCGCCGGTCAGGCCAATCTCGAAGCGTGCATCCATCGCGCTGTCGAACTGGGGATCAATCACATCGAGACCGCGCGCGGCTACGGCACATCGGAGATGCAACTCGGCTGGGTGTTGCCCAAGCTCCCGCGCGAGAAAATCATTGTGCAGACGAAAGTTTCTCCGAAAGCCACGGCGAAAGAATTCATCGAGACGTTCAATACCTCGCTGAAGTATCTGCAACTCGACTACGTGGACCTGTTCACTTTGCACGGCATTAACAACCGCCAGTTGCTCGATTGGTCGCTCAAGAAAGGCGGCTGTCTCGAAGCCGCGCGCCAGCTTCAGCGCGAGGGCCGCTGCCGCTTCGTCGGCTTCACCACGCACGCCACCACGGACATCATTCACGAGACGATTGCCGGCGGCGAATTCGATTACCTCAACCTGCACTGGTATTTCGTCAACGACCTCAACTGGTCCTGCGTGGCCGCCGCCGCCGCGCGCGACATGGGCGTGTTCATCATCAGCCCCAACGACAAGGGCGGAAAGCTCTACGAGCCGCCGCGAAAACTCGTCGAGCTTTGCGCGCCGCTCACGCCGATGCAGTTCAACGATCTTTACTGTCTGGCGCGGCCACAAGTTCACACGCTCAGTTGCGGGGTGGCCAAGCCCGGGGATTTCGATGAACACGTGGCCGGGCTGAAGCATTATGAGAACGCCGCGGCCGTCATCGCGCCGATTGAAAAAAAACTGCGCGCGGAAATGTTGCGCACGCTGGGCGGCGACTGGTGCGCGCGCTGGTTCGAGGGCCTGCCGAATTACGTGGATGTGCCCGGCGAGATCAACATCACCGAAATCCTGCGGCTCTGGACTTACGCGAAATCCCTCGACCTGATTGGCTGGGGGAAGATGCGCTACAACTTGCTCGGCCAGGCGGACCACTGGTTTCCCGGAGAAAACGCCGCCACGGTTCGCGCGAAAAACTTGAGCGCGGTCTTGCGCCAAAGTCCGTTCGCCGACCGCATCGCCGGAATCCTGGAAGAGGCGCACACCCTCTTTTACGAAAAGCCGGTCAAACGACTCAGCGAGAGCTGAGGTGGAAAAGTTTTGCGCTCGTCAGATTTCAATCACCTCGGTAGGCTGCGCCGCTTTATGAAGTCGAAATTTGTCACGGCGAAACGGATCTCGATCTTGTGCGCTTTGCTTTGCGCCTCAGCATCCGCGCAGACCGGTGGGGAAAAAACCACGCGGATTTTGCCGCAACGCGTGAATCCACCCGCCTCTGATTACATTCCGCCCGCGCCGCCCATCGCGCCGCCATCCACCAATGCCGCACCCGCATCGGCTGCGCTGGTCGAACTGCCCAAGACCGTGCTGGCGTTCGACGGCGAGTTCCAGGAAACGAGCGTCAAACCTGGTGCCGCCGAGACGAAGTTCACGTTCAACCTGACGAACGTTTCGCCGGAGGCGGTCACGATCACCAGCGTTCACACCTCGTGCGGTTGCACCGTCGCGCAACTTCCGTCGCTGCCGTGGACGATTCCGCCCGGCTCGAACGGCCAGATCAACGTGACGATGAACCTTGCGGGCAAGAGCGGCATTGTTTTCAAAACCGTCACGGTCACTGCCGACAAAGGCGTCCGCCAGCTCACGGTGAAAACCACGTTTCTCCCGCCCGATCCGCCGCCGATGTCTGGCAACCGCGCGGAGAATCAGAAAGTCGCGCTGGTGGACCGGCAGGCGGTGTTCAAGGGCGATTGCGCGCGCTGTCACGTTGAGCCGGGACGGAATCGCATGGGCAAGGAGCTTTACACCGCAGTCTGTGGCGTCTGCCACGAAGCCGAGCATCGGGCGACGATGGTGCCGGACTTGCACGCGCTGAAAAAGGAAACCAGCCCGACTTACTGGCGCATGTTCATTAATTTCGGCAAGGATGCCTCGATGATGCCCGCCTTCGCGCAGGAACGCGGCGGTCCACTCTCGCCCGAGCAGGTGGAATCCCTCGTGGATTACCTCACCATCACCATGCCATCGAAGCCCGCTGACGCCGCCCCGAGCGCGAAGTGAAAGCAAACTGGTTCAGTCCGGAACTTGTCGCGCTGTTGCTCGCGCTCGCCGTGGTTTCCTGCCGGCCTGAACGCGCCGCCGAGAAACCGTCCACCTCCGCCAGCACCAATCTGCAAAGCTTTCCAGTCCGCGGACAAATTGTCTCCCTCGCGGCGGACGGGAAAACCGCGAACATCAAGCATGAGGAAATTCCCGGCTACATGGGCGCGATGACGATGGACTTCGAGGCGCGCGACACGAATGAACTGCGCGGTCTGGCGGCGGGCGACCAGATTTCCTTTCGCCTGCTCGTCACGGACAAGGACGGCTGGATTGATCAAGTCAGAAAACTGGAAACGCCCAAAGCCGATCCCACGACAGTAGCTCCGCGCGGGATTCAGATCGTGCGCGACGTCGAGCCGCTGGACGTTGGTGATCCGTTGCCGGAATATCATTTCACGAACCAGTTCGGACAATCATTCAGCACCAAGGATTTCAAAGGCCGCGCGCTGGCGGTGACTTTTGTTTTCACGCGCTGTCCGTTCCCGACGTTTTGTCCGCGCATGACCGGCGGCTTCGCCGAGACGCAGGCCAAATTGCTGGCCGACAAATTCGCGCCGACGAACTGGCATCTGCTCACAATTTCCTTCGACCCGGAATTCGACACGCCCGCCGTGCTCAAGAGTTACGGCGAGCGAAACGGCTGCGACCCGACTCACTGGACGCTCGCCACCGGCGCGCTGACGGACATCACCGCGCTCACGGAACAGCTCGGGCTCACGTTCTGGCGCGACACGCCGAACGGTCTGCCCAATCACAACCTCCGCACCGCCGTGTTCGATGTGAGCGGGCGGATGCAAACGAACTACATCGGCAATCAGTGGACGAGCGAGGAACTGGCTGCGGAAATTCTGAAGGCGGCGACTCAACCAAGCGGAAAGTAGAAAGCTGAAACCGCGCAGTCCGAATTCAACTTTCAGCTTTCTACTTTCAGCATTTCTCCGTCAGCGCCATCGCGTGACCTGCGATCCAGCCCGTCGTCCACGCGGCTTGAAAATTAAAACCGCCGGTGAGGCCGTCAATGTCCAGCACTTCGCCCGCAAAATAAAGCCCGGGACAAAGGCGGCTCTCCATCGTTTTGAAATTCACCTCGCGCAACCGCACGCCACCGCAGGTGACGAACTCATCCTTGTTCAAGCTCTTGCCGGTGACGGGCAATTCCGTGCGTTGTAATTGTTCGATCAACCGGTGTTGCGCCTGGCGCGAGAGTTCAGCGCACCGTGTGTCTGGCGCGATCTCCGCCGCACGCACGAGTTTTTCCCAAAGCCGCGCGGAAAGTGGCGCGATGGGCGCGTTCACGAGCAGGCGCGCGGGTTGGGATTGCCGGCGCGCTTCGAGTTCGGCGGAAAGTTTTGCAGCGTTGAACTGCGGCAGCCAGTTCACGCGCAGCGGGAATTGATAATTCAACGCGTGCAACTCTCGCGCGCCCCAGGCCGAGAGTCGCAAGACCGCTGGCCCGCTCAGTCCGGTGTGAGTGATCAACAACGGGCCGCGCTCGCGCAAATCCGTTCCCGGCACGGAAAGCTCCGCTGACTCGACGGAGACGCCCGCGAGTTCGCGCAGCCAGGGCAGCGCGATTTGAAACGTGAACAGCGAAGGCACGGGCGGTTCGAGCGTGTGACCGAGCGCGACCGCCAGTTGCCCGAGCGCCGGCGTGCGGCAGCCGCCGAGGGCGAGGAGCAACTGGTCGCAAGAAAATTTTTCCTGGTTTGAAAGCGTCAGTTCAAAACCGCCGTCCATGGTTCGCGCAATATTTTCCACGCCGCAGTTCGCGCGCAGTTGCACGCCGGCCCGGCGGGCTTCCCCGAGCAGGCAATCAATGATCGTTTGGGATGAGTCGGTGACAGGGAACATGCGCCCATCAGCTTCGGTCTTGAGCCGCACACCGCGCGCGGCGAACCACTCGACGGTGTCGCGCGCCTGAAATTTCTGGAACGGCCCGATGAGTTCGCGCTGGCCGCGCGGATAGCGTGTCACGAACTCGCGCGCGTCAAAGCACGCGTGAGTGACGTTGCAACGACCGCCGCCGGAGATGCGGACCTTGGCGAGAAACTGCGGGCCGCGCTCGAAAATGGAAATCTCATCCTTGCACCCGGCGGCCGTGCACGCCAGCGCCGCGAAGAATCCCGCCGCACCACCTCCCACGATTCCGATGCGGCCTGTTTTCATCCGGGCGACGATAGCGGGCGAGGCTTGAAATGACAAACCGCGAGCGAGAATCCCGCCCGGTCAGGGATTCAGTATCCGGGCGCGGAAGAACTGGCAGGAGTTGGTGTAGTTGCCCGGATCGTACCAGTCCACCGTGCCGGTCAGATTCGTGACGGTGGCGACGGGCGACCAGTTGGTCAACGACGCATCGGTGGATTGAATCTCATACTGATGGCCCACGAAGCCGTCGCAATGGACGGCGAATCCATTGGTGCTGTTTTCCGCAGTCAATGCGATGGGCTTGATGCGAAAGATGCTGCCATAAACCAGCCCGCTGCCGTAGAAAGTCGTTCCATAGAGCGCGCCATCGCTGGCATGGAGCAACGGCCCGTTGGGCTCGGTGCCGTCCGTGCCGTTATTCTGGAATTCGTAGAGGAACTGAAAATCACCGCCGTCTTTTCGCATCTGATAAATCGTCCCGGTTTGGTTTATGCCGCTGTAATAAGTCGTGCCGTAGAGCAAGCCGCCCGGGCCCTCGACTGGCGGCGCGACCGGCAAATAACCCAGTCCGTTCACCGAGTTGAAAGTTTGCAACACCTGATAGCCACTGCCGTCGCGGTTCATTTTGAACAGCGTTCCATCATCCGCCGGCCCGCCTTCGGAGGTGCTGCCATACAGCACGCCGTCGTTGGACTCCCAAACCGGGCCGAAGGGAAAGCCGCCGTCCGTCGCGTTGTCGAGGAAACTGTGCAACGTCTCAAAGCCGGAGCCGTCCTTGTTCATCCGGAAAACGGAGCCGCGGCCGATCGCGCCTTCGTAAAAAGTCGTGCCGTAAAGCTTGCCGTCACTGCCTTCGATCAGTCCGGAAAACGCGTCGCCGCCGTAGAGCAGATTGACCGTGAAGCTGTGCAACATTTCGTAATCCGAGCCGTCCTTGTTCAAGCGAAAGATGGTGTTGGCGTTGCTCGTGCCGCCCGAGCAGGTGCGGCCGTACAATTTGCCGTCGCTGCCCTCGATGACACTGTTCAGCGGAAACGCGCCGTTGTTCAGATTTGTATCGAAGCAATAGAGCAGCGTGAAATCCGAGCCGTCAGGGTTGAGGCGGAAGATGGTGCCGTTGCCGTTCGTGCCGCCCGCGCGCGTCGCCCCGTAGAGTTTGCCATCGCTCGCCTCGATCACGCCGCCCCACGGAGACAAACCGTCGTTCGTGGAAAGCATGAAGCTGTGCAGGTTCGTGTAGCCGCTGCCGTCCTTGTTCATGGAGAAAATCATTCCGCCGTCGTCCGCGCTGCCGCCGTTGACGCCCGCGCCGTAGAGCCGGCCATCGCTGCCCTCGATCACGCCATCGAACAGGAATTCGAAATCATTCGACCCGCCGAGCGAGGCGTGCAGTTGCTCGTACAAGACGGGCCATTGCGCCGACGCCGTGAGTGGGACGGTGAAGAGCGTCAGCAACCACACGCCGCACGCCAACGCCCGGGCACGCCGACCGGCTTTTCGAGCCGGAGGGCCGCTGACGAAGCGGTGGATGCGGGGAAAATTCATCGGGCGAGGCTACGGCACTGATTCGGACTGGGCACGCATTTGGTTCACCATTGGGTACTCTAAAACCGGCAAAAAGCGAGCGGTTTTGTTGGCGCGCGGCACTCCGGGCCGCCGCAACCAGGCACTGAGACCAGGGGCCGGACTGACGTGAATTGGAAAACCCGCGGCGGCCCGGAGTGCCGCGCGCCGTCTCGCTGACTGCGTTCGATACCACACGGAAATGGGATGGATCAGCGGCCCAGGTGTTCCAGCCGGCCGTTCAATTCATACGCGCCGCCGGCTTTGGTTTTCAATTCCACCTCGCGCCCTTCACAACGAACAAGGCACGGTTGGCCGAGCTTGGAATGAATCACGGCTTTCGTCAGCCCGCCGTCTCTCCAGTCGAGGTCCACTTCAAATCCGCCCCGCGCGCACAATCCCTTCACCGAACCCGTCAGCCACGCCTTCGGCAAGGCGGGCAGCAGATTCAAAATCCTGACCGCTGACCGCTGACCGCTGATTTCTGTCTCGTGACTTTGCAACAGCATCTCCGCCACGCCCGCGCACGCGCCGAAGTTGCCGTCAATCTGGAACGGCCCGCAGAGATCGAACAGGTTCGGCAGCGTGCGCTTTTGCAAAAGCCCGCTGAGTTGACGAAAGGCGTAATCCCCGTCGCCGACGCGCGCCCACAACGGGATTCTCCACGCGTAACTCCAGCCCGTGCTGCCGTCACCTCGCCATTTGAGCAAAACTTTCGCTGCGTTGTAGAAGTTCGTTTTCGCCGGCGTGATTTCGCAACCCGGATAGAGCGGGAACAGCGGCGACAGGTGGCGATGATTGTTCGGCACATCCACGTCTTCGAGCCATTCCTGCAACTGGCCGTGTTTGCCGATTTGATCCGGCGCGACCTTCGCGCGCACGGCGGCGAGTTGTTCGGCAAACTTTTTGTCCGTGTCGAGAATCTTCGCGGCTTCCAGCGTCGCGTCCATCAGCGCGCGAATGATCTGATGGTCCATCGAAGGGCCGATGCACAGCGAACCTTGCTCGGGCGAGAACGACGGGCCGCTGACGAGCCAACCGGTCTTCGGATCGGTCACCAGATAATCCATGAAGAACTCGCACGCTGATTTCATGTCGGGATACGCGCGGGCAAGGAACTTCTTGTCGCCGGTAAACAGGTAATGCTCCCACAGGTGATAACAGAGCCACGCGCCGCCGGTGGGCCAGACGCCGTCAATGTTGTTGATGGGCGCAGTGCCGCGCCAGAGATCGGTGTTGTGATGCGCGACCCAGCCGCGCGCGCCGTATTGTTTTTTCGCCGTGCGCGTGCCGCTGATCGCGAGATCGTCAATCATGGCAAACAACGGCTCGGCGCACTCGCTCAGGTTGCACAGCTCGGCGGGCCAGTAATTCATCTCGCAATTGATGTTGAGCGTCCACTTGCTTTCCCACGGCGGATTCAGCTCCTCGTTCCACAGGCCTTGCAGATTCGCCGGCTGCCCGCCGGGCCGGCTGCAGGCGATGAGGAGGTAACGACCGTATTGAAAATGCAGCGCCGCCATCGCCGGATCGCTTTCGAGGCCGGCGGTTTTCAGTCGCCTCAAGCGTTCGTCCGTCGGCAAAGTGGCTGGATTCTCCGCCGTTCGCACAAACTCGTTGCGTTCGAGATTCAAACTGACGCGCCGGAAAAGTTTTTGGTGATCGGCGAAATGATCGGCCAGGACGGCGGCGAACTTGCGTTTGCTGAGGTTCGCCAAATCTTCCGCGCAACGCCCGGCGGGGTCGGCGCTGATGTCCTGGAAATTCTTGAAGCTCGTCGCCGCAACCAACTGGAGCGTGGCGGAGTCCGCCTTCTCGACGGTGATGGCGTTGCCGTTCGTGGAAAGTTTTCCGCCGAAAGCGATGACGCGAACGCGGGACTCGAAGCGCAAACCGTCAGGTTGAACGCGGCCTGTGAGAATCAAGTCAGACACGTTCGCCGGCGAGAACCGGTCCTTTAGGTCGGGGGAGGGGAGATCAGCGCGCGTCTGCGAATTCGTATGCGGACTGTCCATCCTCAACGTGAAGCTGATTTGTCCCGGTTTCATTGCCATGATTTGGAGAACAATCGCGCGATCGGGATAGCTGGCAAATGCCGTGCGCACGAACGTCACATCGCAGATCTCATACTTCACGCTCGCGAGAGCTGAATCCAAATCCAGTTCACGCCGATAATTCGTCGCGTTTTCCTGGCCGGGAAAATGCAGACGCAAATCGCCGAACGGTTGATACGGCAGTTGCCGCACCGGATCGCTCAGGAATTTTTCCTTCGCCAGCGCGGAGGCTTCCTTGATTTTTTTCTCCGCCAGCAGCCGGCGAATCTCGGCCAGTTGTTCGCCGGCGCCGGCGCGGACATAATCATGCGGCTTGCCGCGCCAGAGCGTGTCCTCATTGAACTGGATGCGCTCGTCGGTGATTCCGCCAAAGACTATCGCGCCCAGGCGGCCGTTGCCGATGGGCAGGGCCTCGGTCCATTTCGCCGCCGGCTGCGCGAACCAGATTTTGGTGTCGGAGTTTTCGCCGGCGCAGGCAGCGGTCGTTGCCGACACGACGAGCGTCGAAGCCAGCGCGATTTGCATATGGAGTTTCATGAACCAACCCATCCTGCCCCGCTTCCCGCTCCACGGCAATGCTCCGCGCGCCGGGGTCGGGGTGCAAGGTCACTCCGCAAGCCCGCGAGATCGGGCTTTCAAATAATTCTGCCCATCGCTACTCATTCATGGTAGAAATTTTCCATGAACACACCTATGTCACGTCGCTCTGCCATCACCAAAGTCGCCGCCGGCGCGGCCCTGACCGCCATCGCGCCGAAACTTCGCGCCGCGGATGAACCCACGCCTGCGCCTGCCAAACTCAAAGGCCGCATCAATCACAGCGCGTGCCGCTGGTGTTATGGAAAAATTCCACTCGACGATTTGTGCAAAGCCGGCAAAGAAATGGGCCTCGTTGCCATTGACCTGCTCGACCCCAAGGATTTTGAGACGGTGAAGAAACACGGCCTCGTTTGTTCGATGGTCAGCTTCCCGACGATTGATGGGCTGGGCGGCATCGGCAAGGCGTGGAATCGCGTCGAGCATCACGACAAACTCGTGCAAGCCTACGAGGAGCGGCTCAAGCAGACGGCGGACGCGGGCTTCGAGCGGCTGATATGTTTCTCCGGCAATCGCGCCGGACTCGACGACCAGAAGGGTTTGGAGAATTGCGAACTGGGTTTGAAACGCATCCTGCCGCTCGCGGAGAAATTAAAAATCACCGTCTGCATGGAACTGCTCAACAGCAAACGCAGCCACAAGGATTATCAGTGCGATCACACGGCGTGGGGCGTCGAACTCGTGAAGCGCATCAGCTCCGAGCGGTTCAAACTGCTCTACGACATCTTCCACATGCAGATCATGGACGGCGACGTGTGCGACACGATCCGCGAGAACCATCAATACTTCGATCACTATCACACCGGCGGCGTGCCGGGTCGCAACGAGATTGATGACTCGCAGGAGCTGAATTATCCGCGCATTATGAAGGCGATTCTCGACACCGGCTTCAAAGGCTACGTGGCGCAGGAGTTCGTGCCGAAACGTCCGGACGCGCTGGCATCACTCAAACAAGGCGTGCAAATCTGCGACGTGTAACCGTCACGCCGAACGTCAGCCGCGAAACACCGCCCGCGCCGTGCAGGTTTCCGCCACCACGACTTCCGTGAGCAGCGGCAGTTTCGGCTTCAGCCGTTTCCAAATCCACACGGCGATTTCTTCGCTCGTGGGATTTTCCAAACCCGGCACGTCGTTCAAGTGACGATGGTCAAGTTTCTCCCAGAGCGGCTTGAACGCGCGCGTGATGTCCGCGTAGTCCATGAGCCAGCCCAGCTTCGGATCGCACTCGCCGGCCACGACGATCTCGACCTTGAAACTGTGCCCGTGCAGCCGGCGGCACTTGTGCGACTTCGGCAACCGCGGCAACAAGTGCGCGGCTTCAAACTGAAACGATTTGCGTAGTTCCATTTTCATTTTTCAAAATCCGTCCAAGTCACCAAATCCCCCAACGCCGGCCGGCCATCGTGCCGCCACGTGAGCGGCGGGTTTTGCATTTGTCCAATCGGACAAACGCGCGTCACGCCCCAACGAGCGAGGGCGCTGGCCAGTTCAATTTGTTTCGGCGCATCGGCGGCCAGGCCGACGGTGGAAACCTTTCCGCGCACGCTGTCCGCGCCGTGCAATGCCTCGGTCAAATCGCGCACCGCTTTCACGTAAATGAAACGGTTCAGACACGACAACTGAAAGCGAGGGTCGTTCTCGAACACCACCGTCCACGCCGTCGAATCTTTGCTGCACCAAAGCTGCGTGTCCGCGGAGTGCGCGGCGCGCACCTCGTAAATCGCGCGGCGCGACGCGATGGTGGCGGCGGTTTCCTTCGCCACTTCACCGCGCGGTTCGCCGGTCTCACGCCGCTCCAGTTCCTCGGCAAGCAGTCGCGCAAAATCTTCCGGCGTGATTTCGCCGCCGCGTTGCGCGCAAACAACGTGCGGCGAGAGACAGCCTGATTGATTCCACGCCACCACGTCGTCCGCCGCGCCCGAGATGGTTTTTTTGGCGCTGCGTCCCGACAAAACCTCCGCCGCCACAAAACCGAAACTCAACTGATGGCCGTAGCCGAGGAAGCGCGTCCGCACGGGCAGCTTCGCGCGGATCGCCGCGAGTGTTTCATCGCTGCCGGTCGCCGTCACGCAATCCGCCTCGGCGAAAATCGTGTCCGCCAGCGCCGCCTCCGCGCTGCGCCATTCGGCGATTTCCAGACTCGCGCCGAGTTTGCCGTCGGCTTCGTGGATTGAGTGCGCGAACAGTCGTGGCAGGAACGCCGCGCCGCTGCCGCACTTCACGAACTGCGCCGAGCGCGCCAGCAATCCCAGCGTGATGCTCATCAACGTGGGATTGGGAATATTTCCCGCCGCGATGTGGACCAGCAGCTCCGGCCCGCTGGCCAGGGCCGCGCGCGTCTCGCCGGGCGCCGCCACGAATTCATCGAGCCGCCGGACGTCGCCCAGTTCCTGCGCGAGCAGGGCGAAAAAGTTTTCACGCGTGAACTGTTTGAAAAAATTGTCCAGCCCGCGCTCAATCGTCGCGCGGCCAAACCCGGTTTTCGCCGGGCCTTCTGCCAGCGCCAGTTTGCGGATGGGATATTCCGCATCCAGCCAGTTGTCCGCCACGCGGCAAAGCACGCGGATGATTTCCTCCGTCGTGCGTCCGGCGAGATAGTGCGCGCGGTTGCGCTTCAAGGTGAGGCACGCTTCCCGCAACACCGTGGGCGTGAGCACGGCTTCGGACGGCAGATCGGCCAGAAAAAAATTGGGCAGTTCGTTCACGTGGTCAGTTGAGGTTGATGCTCGGCCGTGTCCGGCGGTGGCGGCGTGTGATCGCGATGCTCGCGTTGCCGGATTGCTTTCAAACACGGCAGGCCGAGCAACGAGACGATGATCAGTCCCGACAGCAGCGCGTAGCCGCCGAAATAATTCTCCGGCGCGTGCGCGCGGTCGCCGAGATGTTTCACCCACGCGCCCACGGCCCAGTGCGACGCGTTGCCGATGAGCCCGCCGACGGTGATGAAGAGGCCGAACACCCGACCGCGTACTTCGTCGGGCACGGATTCCATCAGCGCGGCCTCGACCATCGGATAGCTTGCCATGAAGAAAAATCCGTAAACCAGGAAGGTTGGAATCGTCAGGCGATCCGGCATGTGCGGGAACAACGCCACGAGCACGGCGGCAATCAGCAGGACGGTCATCGTCCAGCGCGAACGCCCGCGATCGCTGAGATGACCGAAGAGCGGATTGCTGATGGCGCTCGGCAGGAAAATCCAACTCAGCGCAATGCCAGTCAGTCGCGGATCGTAGCCGTGGGCGTTCTGCAAAAACAGCGAGCCGAGACTGCCCATGCTCGCGCCGGTGAAATCGCGCAGACTGAACGCCAGCGCCGCATAGAAGAATAGCAACCAGAGCGCGGACGTGGGAAACAGCTTTGTGGCGGCGGTTGATTTCTGATTTGCAGCGTTGGTTGGCGCGTGCTCTTTCGCCAGCCAGGCAAAAACCCCGGCCATGACGATTCCCAGCAAGCCGAGTTCCAGCACGGGCCGACGCCAGGCGGCATCGCCGAGTGTTGGCGACAAACTCGCCGCGCGCCAGCCGGCGTAGATTGGGCCGACGAAAAATCCCACGCTCGCGCCGATGCCGATCAGGCCGAGCGCTTTTCCCGTTTGCGCAGGAAAGAGCCGCGCGATCATCGCCGTGGCGGACGGATGAAAAAAACTTCCACCGAAACCCACGAGCAGCACGGCCAGCAGCGCGCAGAAATAATTTGGCGACAGGCCAAGCATCACGAAACCCAGTGCGTTGAGGAACAGTCCCCAGCCGAGAAGTTGTTTGCGGCTGAATCGGTCTGCCGCCACGCCCAGCGGATACGCGGGCAGGAAATAGCCGGCCATCATCACGGTCACGAGCAGCGTCGCCTGACTGACGCTGGTGAGCTTGAGGTCGCGCTGGATGAGCAAATAGAGCGGCATGAGCGCGACCTGATAGACGTGCGTGAACGCGTGCAGCGCGCCGGTGAGCCAGAGCGTGCGGGTCTTGTGTTCGTGGTTCGCGCTCATTTCACGCAGTCATCAATGAACACCCGCGCGGCTCGGCGAGCGCAGCGCGGCCAAGCAATTCGAAGCCATCGCCGCGACGAATGGCCAGGTCTTCCGTCTGAATCGCGAACACGGAAAAAACGTTGGCCAGATCGAACACGCGGATCAATCCGGCTTCGCCCTCGGCAACTTCGCGGCCGGTTTCCGGCGAGATGATTTGCACGCGCGCCCACGGGGGAAAACGAAAGCAACGAGGATGGAGGATGGAGGATGGAGGATAGATTTCAGTATCGTAGGCCTGCGAACCGAGTTCGCTCATGCCGTATTCGCAGAGGATGTTCGCGGCGGGCACGCCAAGTCGTTCGGTGATGAGCGCATGCAATTCCGCTTTCGGCAATTCGCGCGAGCGGCCCTTGTAGCCGCCGGTTTCCATCACGCGCGAGCCGGGCGGGAGTTGCAGGTGGAGATTTCTTTCCGCCATGTAGTCGAGCAGATGAACGAAGGCGAAGGCAGTGCCGAGCAGCAGGAGGGCGTGTTGCGTGGTGCGTGTTGCGTCAAGCACGGCTTCGCAGTCCAGTTCCCACGCGCCATTCGCGTCGAGTCGCCCGACGAAGCAATCCTTCTTCGCGCCGAGTTTCTGTCGGGCGACTTCAAACATGTGAACGAGCGATGAGTGCGGTGCTAGTTCCGGCGGCGGCGTTAGAAGTAAAAGCTGAAAGTCGAATGCCGAAAACTGAAATCCGCCGAGAACGTTTGGCTGGAACCAAGACCAAAGCGACGCCTCGTAAAGCGCCAGCGACTCGGCGTTATGAAAATGGCGGCTGGGTCGCTGTTCCGTCGTGCCGCTGGAATGAAAGACGTGCGTGCGCTGTCCCCGCGGCAGGCTGGTCAGTTCCAGTTCTTTGAACGCTGCTGCGGGCACGGCGGGAATCTGCGTCCAGTTATTTATCGTCGCAGGTATGAGGCGGCGGGCTTCACAGATTTTGCGGTAGGCGGAGTTGTGAGCGAACTGGAGACCGAACAACTCCAAGGCCAACGCGCCGAATTCGTCACCGAGCGAGGTGTCGCGCGGCTGGGAAAGAATCCGCTCGCGCAAGCGCGCGGCGAAAGTTGAAAGCTCGGATGTCATGCGGTTTTGTTCGGCAAAATCAGGCTGGTTTTCCGCCACAGCCTGAGCGGGAAAGATAGCGGGAGAAAACGGTTATTCAAGTCTGGCTTGGATGTGTGTTCTCTTTCGCCAAGCCATTGAGGAGAAAATTGAAGAAAAGTCGGAGGGAAAGAACCAGCCACCGTGCGCTTTCACCTTGCTGGCCCGATGCGTCGGAGGTTCTCGTCGTAATGAAAACTGAAATGACCGTTGAAACTGAAAGAGTCAGCAACAACCGCGCCCTGGAAATCCATCGCAGAGCTTCCGCCGGCACCCAAAATCACCGAAGCCTCTGGCGCGTAAATCGTCCCGACGTAACTGGAATTACCTATCCAAGCTAGACTCGTGTTGGTCGGCAAGCCGTAATACTGGAAACTGACGTCGTTGCCGACGGTATCAACAGACGTGAAGGTCGAGTTTGCACCTCCAACAAACAGCTGCAAGGTGGAATTCTGCGTGATTCGAATTAGAGAAGACTTACCGCCGCCAGATTGCATCGTGAAATTGCCGGTCACAAAGACGCGGGCTTTGCCCGAAACATACAGAACATCGCCTCCCCTGAGCGTAAAGTTTCCATTTATCATATAATTGGTAGAGCCAACGATATTGGTCACAACGCCACCGGCACCAGTGATTGTGCCGGGAAGCAAACCGGAACTGAAAGGTTGAAGCACGTCAGGTATGGCGAACCGGAAATCGTTGCGAAGCCAACCCGGCTCTATGCCGGGGCCGTTCCAATTCAAATCCCCGACTGAGCCGAGGCTGATCGCTGGAGGAGGTGCGGTCGGGCCAGTCCATAGCCTGCCTTTGACGGTGGCATTTTGGACATTGAGCAAACCATCACCGCTGAGAAGGTCGCCGCCTGCTTTTCGCTTGGTAGGATCGTAAACACCATTCGTGCTGTACGCCGGGTCCGCAGAATCGTAACTGTCCACCGAGATGCTGGTGCCCTTGAAATCTATTCCCTGCTTCGCCGTGATCGCGGCATTGAACACAGGCAGGATGCTACGTCGGACGCGATAGAACGTGGCCTCGGCAGCCAGTTCAATAGAGATGAGCCGCGAGATTCCAGACGCGGAGTTGGTGGAAACGGGAGACCACGATTGCAGGTCGGAGGAAGCCTCGATCACGTAATTCACTTCCGATTCGCCAGCCAGCGTGAACCAAATTTGATTATTGGTCGTTAGCGGCGAACTTAGTGACAAAAACGAATCTGTGACGGCGGTAGCATTGGATGTGAACAGCAATGCCAAGCAGACGACAGCCATCTGCCGGGAGAAACTCTGTCCGCCCTTTTGCACACAACGACTATGCGCTCGGCTGGGGGAGGGCACAAGTCCGGGGTTGTTCGTAATTCAACATTGAAAGTCTGGGACACTGTTGGCATCGTGCCCGGCGTTTTGAACGCTGTGACTCCCGAATTGCTCGCCCAAGCCAAGTCGCTCGGTTTCTCCGACCGGCAGATCGCCCATTTGACCGGCTCGACCGAGGACGCCGTGCGCGCCGAGCGCAAAAAACTCGGCCTCGTCCCCAGCTATCGTCTCGTGGACACCTGCGCCGCCGAGTTCGAGGCGTACACGCCTTACTACTACTCGACCTACGACCGCGGCGATGACGAGGTGAAGGGCAACACCGCGAAGAAGGTGATGATCCTCGGCGGCGGGCCGAACCGCATCGGGCAGGGAATTGAATTTGATTATTGCTGCGTCCACGCCGCGTTCGCGCTGAAGGAGGACGGATTTGAAACCATCATGGTGAATTCAAATCCGGAAACTGTTTCCACCGACTACGACACGAGCGACAAACTTTTCTTCGAGCCGCTGACGCTCGAAGACGTGCTGCACATTTACGAGCGGGAAAAATGCTGGGGTGCGATCGCGCAGTTCGGCGGGCAGACGCCGCTGAATCTTGCGCTCGGGTTGCAGAAGAACGGCGTGAACATCATTGGCACGTCGCCGCAGAGCATCGAGATCGCCGAGGACCGCAAGCTGTTCGCCGCGATGTTGCACAAGCTGAACATCCCGCAGCCGCCGAACGGTCTCGCCACGAACGAACACGAGGCGCTCGAAGCTTCCAAGAAACTCGGTTATCCCGTGCTAGTGCGCCCGAGCTTCGTGCTCGGCGGGCGCGCGATGCAGATTGTTTACTCGGACGCCGAGCTTTCGCATTACATGAAGTTCGCGGTCGAGGCCTCGCCGGAGCGGCCTGTGCTCGTGGATAAATTCCTGGAAGACGCGACCGAGGTGGACGTGGATTGCATCACGGACGTGGGCCAATTTCGGGGGGAACATTCAACATTCAACATTCAACATTCAACGCCGAACGAGGGGACAATCGTCATCGGCGGGATGCTGGAGCACATTGAGTTCGCGGGCGTTCACTCCGGCGACGCGGCGATGGTGCTGCCGCCACACACGCTCTCGCAAAAAGTCATCAACACGATTCGCGACTACACGCACGCGATGGCGCGCGAGCTCAAGGTGATCGGCCTGATGAACGTGCAATACGCGGTGAAGGGCGAAACCGTTTACGTGCTCGAAGTGAACCCGCGCGCGTCGCGCACCGTGCCGTTTGTGAGCAAGGCGATTGGTTTTCCGCTGGCGAAACTCGCCGCGAAAGTCATGGCGGGAAAAATTTTGAAGGAACTTGGGTTCACCGAAGAAATCTGGCCGAAGTATTGGGCGGTGAAGGAATCGGTGTTTCCGTTCAACCGCTTTCACGGTCAGGATATTTTGCTCTCGCCGGAGATGCGTTCAACCGGCGAAGTCATGGGACTGGACGCCGATCTCGGCATCGCTTACGCGAAATCACAGATGGCGGCGAACGCGCCGTTGCCCACGGGCGGAAAAGTTTTCATCAGCGTGAGCGACGCGCACAAGGCCGAGGCCGTGGACGTGGCGAAGGAGTTTGTGCGGCTGGGGTTCGAGTTGATCGCCACGGGCGGCACGGCGGCGGTGCTGGAGAAGGCTGGGTTGAAGGTGCAACGAATTTTCAAAGTCTCCGAGGGCCGGCCAAACGCGGTGGATTTGATGAAGAACAAGGAAATCCAGCTTGTCATCAACACGCCCGCCGGCCAACAGCCGCGCGCGGATGAAATCAAGATCCGCACCACCGCGGTTTACACCGGCACGCCGATCATGACGACGATCAGCGGTGCGAAGGCCGCCGCGCTGGGCATTGCGGCCTTGAAGAAAAGCGGCTACGCGGTGAAGACGGTGCAGGAATATCACTGAGGAATTGCCGATTGCCGATTGCTGATCTTCTCGAGCTGTCACAACTGATTGGCTCGAACGCGTCCCTACCAATTCACTTCACTGCGCTCTGACGCGGTAGAATCTTTGCGCGACGTTGGCGCTGGTATCGCTCAGAACTTTCAGCGTGTTGTCGCCGGTCACGCCGGGCAACGGAGTCCACACCGCATCCGAGAGAGAATTCTTGTATTCCACCACGTAGGTTTTCCAGGCGAAGGCGGGCACGCTCATCTGAAAAGTGCCGCCGGTTTTTCCTGAACTGAAAATGTACGGCTCGCTGTAAATCGTGCGCAGCCGGTAGAACCGTTGCGGCGTGTTGGGCGCGGGATCGGTCAGCGTTCTCGTTGCGCCGTCGCCGAAAACGATGGCGAGCGGACTCCAGCGGCGCGCCGGGAGCACGTCAGTGTATTCGAGGAGGTAAGCGAGGTTGGTCAGCGACTGAAACGACACCTGATAGTTGCCCGCGCTCTTCACGCCCGCGAGCGTTGGCGAAAGTCCGTCGGCGCGTCCGTGCAGGCGCGCGACGTGGCCGCGCGCGATGCCGCCGATCTGCGTGAAGTAACCACCCACGGCGACACGCCCGTCGGACTGGGCCGCCAGCCCGATGGCGGCTTCGCTCCAACCGCCGCCGGGATCGAACGTGGTGTCCACCGCGCCGTTGGTGTTCAGACGGGCGACATAATTCCAATCCAGACCGCCGAGTTTTAGAAAATCTCCGGCGATCAGAATGCGATCGTCGCCCAGCACCTGGACGCTCTGGACCACTTCACTGGGTTGGTTCGTGAGATTGAAGGTCACATCGAGCGTGCCGTTGGTGTTGAGCCGCGCCAGGTGCTTGCGGCTGACGCCGTCAAAATTTTCAAAAAAGCCGCCCACAATAATCCGGCCATCGGACTGCAACGCCAGCGCGGTGACTTCCCCATCGGGCCCGGCGCCGGGATTGAAAGTGGCGTCGAGCGATCCGCTGCTGGTGAGCCGGGCGATGTTCGTGCGCGCAGTGCCGGCGTAATTCGTGAACGCGCCGCCGATCAAAATGCGCCCGTTGCTTTGGATGGCGAGCGTATTGAGATAGCCATTGGTCACTCCCGCGCCCGGCGCGAACGCGTCATCCGCCGCGCCCGTGCTGGCCAGGCGCGTGAGGCCGTTGCGCGACACGCCGTTGAAGGTCGTGAAAGGGCCTCCGACAAGAATTTTGCCGTCGCTCTGGACGCCCACCGTCCACACCGGGCCGTTGGCGCCCGTCCTCGGATCGAAACCTGTGTCGAGGCTCCCGTCGCTGTTGAGGCGTGCGAGGCGGTTGCGGTTCGTTCCGTTGACGCTGGTGAAATCGCCGCCGAGCAGAATCCGGCCGCTGGCATCGAGCCGC
>SCTL01000301.1 GCA_004297495.1 Verrucomicrobiota bacterium | reverse complement strand
GTTCAAGCCGCCGGCAATCGCGGGCAGGTTCGTCGCGCTGAACGAACCGCTGAAACTCGTCGCATCGAACAGGTCGAATTCTTCGCCGCCGGTCAATGGAGCGCCGATGTTGTTGACCGTGAGCGTGCCGCCATAAGCCAGCGCGCCGCTTGACAAAACAATCTTGCCCACCAGCGGAGAACCGCCATTGCGATCAATCTCCGTCACGATCGTACCGCTAAGCGTTGGCGCGGCGGCTAGCGTCAGAGTCTTGCTGTTCAAATCCAGCGTGCCCGCCACCGTCAATCCGCCAGTGCCAGCGATGGTCTTGTCTGAACTCAAGGTCGTAACGCTCGCGGCGTTGATCTGTAGCCCGGCCGTGCCGAGCGTAAGCGTTCCACCACCAAGGTCTGCGGTCGCGCCACTGATGATGAACTGCCCGGCACTGCCTTGAGTGACGCTTCCCGCGCCGCGGATGCCGTTACGGAAGGTCTTGGTGCCCGCCCCGGTCCAGGTGATCGCGTTTCCAGACGTGACTTCAAAGACGCAATTGAAGACGGTCGCTGAACCGCCGCCCGGTGTATTAACACCCAATACACCGGAAAGTCTGAAGATAGGAATAGTGCTCGCGTCAGCATTCGGAAAGTATGTCACGCCGCTCGCTGAAAAATTGCTGGTAAGCGTGTATTCAAGGATCGAAGCGCTCTGGTAAACGAAGTTCGCGGCATTGACTCCTGTTCCATTGCCGGTCAAGCCCGTAGCCGCAACTTTGAGAGTCCCGCCGCTGTTGATATTTGCGGTAGCACCGCTGCTGAAGCTTGGATTGGCCGTCAACACGAACACGCCGCCATTTTGAACAACGATATCGTCTCCCGTTCCATTGTTAACCGTAAGCGTCACGCCCGAATTGAGCGTGAGTTGTCCACCGTTATCCACCGTCACCTGATCCACGGCAACACTCGCCGTCACCGTCAGGGTGTGTCCGTTGCGGATCTCGATCGTGCCGTCCGCGCTCGTCGGAGTCTGACCGCTGACCGCATCCACAAAACCGCTGCCAGTGTCCACCTGCCAGGTGTTGAAATCGTTCCAATTACCGCCCGCCTTGCTGCGGTAATTCGGAACCGGGTTCACAACGATGCTTCCGCTGGTGCCGTTCTTCGAACCGTCGGTCGCTGTGATTGTCGTGGTTTCCGCCGTGTTGTCGGTCGCGTTCACGGAGAATGTTCCGCTGACAAGCGTCTTGGGATTGGTGTCAAACGTCACATTGCCCGAGCCGCTGCCCATCGTCACCGAAGTGGAACTGTCCGTCGTCACCGTGTTGTTGTTGGCGTCCTTCGCCGTCACCGTGACCGGAAAAGCGACTCCCACCACCTGTGGCGAAGAAGCTGTCACCGTGTAAGAGTTAATCGCGCCCGGATTGACCAGCAGGCTGGAACTGGCAGTGCCCGCGATTGTCCCATCTGTCGCCGTGATCGTCGTCGTCTCGGCTTTGACCAAAGTGATGTTCGCCGTGCCAACGCCGCTGCTGAAACTCACCGTTCCGGGATACGTTGGGCTTCCCGTCGGGCCGCTGAACGTGATGCTCTTGCTGCCGGAATAACTTGTATCGGTGGTTGTGCCGTCTGTCGTGGCGGTCAGTGTGATGTTGAACGCCGTTCCGGCGGTTTGTGCCGTGGCCGATCCGGTATTGGCTGAAGACTGACCTGGCAGCGTGACCGTTATTTTGGGAGTTCCAGCAGTAACAACATGAAGGAAAAGTTCTCCGCTGGTGATTACAAGCGATGGTGTGCCAGACACGTTATCGCCAGTCACAGTGACAGAGGTAGGTGCTGTTCCAGCGACCGCCGTTGTGTTGCCGGTTCCCTTTGAGATCAATTTGTAATCACCGGTACCTAAAGCTGATCCGCCATTGGAAACATGGACGACGACACTATCACCGGAGGCCAACGTAACGGAACCCGCGCCTGCCACAGATAGCGAAGGTGTAGTTCCGTTGAAATTGGTGAGCACAAGCCCGCCGCTTCCGACCGTGAGTCCTTTACTGGCAGCAGTGAGATTGGTTGCAGAAGCCGTTGCGCCATTGGCCCACACCTTTTGG
>SCTL01000300.1 GCA_004297495.1 Verrucomicrobiota bacterium | reverse complement strand
AAGAAACTCCAGAACCCGGTGGCCAGCCTGATTCAAGTTCCAATCCAGAACAACTGGGACTTCGGCATCGGCTCGGCCAACGCCATGCGCTACACGGCCAACGTCCAGCCGGTCGTTCCGTTCTCGCTCAACGACGATTGGAATCTCATCACGCGAACCATCGTGCCGGTGATTTACGCGGAGGGCACGACGGTGGGCGCGAGTTCCAAGTTCGGCTTGGGCGACGTCGTGCAGAGCTTCTTCCTCTCGCCCAAAGCGCCAACGAGCGGCGGCTGGATTTGGGGCGCGGGTCCGGTGTTCGCCTGGCCGACGGCCACTGACAGCGCGCTTGGTTCCGAAAAATGGGGCGCGGGTCCGACCGCCGTGTTTCTCCGGCAAGACAGCGGCTGGACTTACGGCGTGCTCGCCAACCACATCTGGTCTTACGCTGGCGACAGCAGCCGCGCGGACATCAGCGCCACGCTCCTCCAACCGTTCCTCACTTACACGACGAAGACGTTCACGACGTTCGGCGTGAACACCGAGTCCACCTATGATTGGAAGAATCACCAGTGGACCGTGCCGCTCAACGCAAGCGTGAGCCAGTTGCTCAAAGTCGGCAAGCAACCCATCCAACTCGCCCTCGGCTTGAAGTATTACGCCGACGGCCCCAGCGGCGGACCTGACTGGGGCGTGCGTTTCAACATCACGTTCCTGTTTCCGAAATAATCTGATCGTCTAATCCTAAAAACAAAACCATGAAAAAAAGTCTCATCTGCCTTGCGCTGGCCACAGTCTGCGCGACGACTGTCTCCACCCACGCCGAGGAAGGCGCGGGCGGCCATTACGTGCCGGGCGCGACGGCGTCGTTCATTGACGCGCTGCCGGGCAAACCCGCCATCGTCGTCGCCAACGCGTTCACGTATTACGACGGCAAGGCGAGCGTCGGCAGGCCGATTGATTTCGGCGGACAACTGACGTTGAACGCGCACGCCACGTGTTACGCCGACTCGCTGGTCGGGGTTTACGAAACGCCGCTCCAACTGCTCGGAGGCAACTATGCCGTCTCCGCCGTCATTCCGTTCATCTGGCTGGACGTGAAGGGCACGGTCGGGCCGGCGAACCGGAGCGATTCGGCCAGCGGCCTCGGCGACATCACGCTCTATCCGTTCATGCTCGGCTGGACGAACGGGCCGGACTTGAAATACGACGTGCGCCTCGGCATCTACGCGCCGAGCGGCGATTACACCGCCGGCAAACTGGCGAACACGGGCCGCAATTACTGGACGTTCGAGCCGGCGGTCTCGGTGAGTTGGTTGAGCACGAAGATCGGCACGGAAGTCACGGTGTTCGCCGGCGTGGACTTCAACACGAAAAACACCGCGACGGATTACGAGTCGGGAACTTCGTTCCATCTCGAAGGCACGATTGCGCAGCACTTGCCGCTGGGCAAACTCGGCATCATCGGCGTGGGCGCGAATGGATTCCTCTATCAACAAATCAGCGCTGACAGCGGCTCCGGTGCGACGCTCGGTGATTTTGAAGGACGCACCGCGGGCGTCGGCCCGGTGATTTCGTTCATCACCAAAGTCGGTGGGCATGATCTCGCGGCGGAAGTGAAATGGTTGCCCGAGTTGAACGTGGAGAAACGCCTCAAGGGTGACACCGTGTGGTTCAAGCTCGGTCTGGTGTTCTGAGAAAACGGACGTCGCAGTGACGGTTACCGATGAAACAAACCACCTCCAAATCAGCAGCGCTCGCAATCTGCGTGTTCGTTCTGGCGTCGAGCAGGCTTGCGGCAGCGGAACAAGACTGGGCGTTCGACGTGTCGCCCTACCTGTGGGTCGCCAGCGTGGGCGTCGAAACGAGTCTGCCGCCGTCCACGCCAGGTGGCGTGGACCGGTTCGACACGCGTCTGAGCGCGGGCGCGATGCTGACGGCGCAGGCGAGCTACCGGTCGGTCGGGGTGTTCATGGATGTCGCCTGGGTGCGGCTCAACACCGACGCCCTCAGTCCCGGTCCCGCGTATTCGGCGATTGATCTGCGGTCGGACTTCATCCACACGACCGCGGCGGTGACGTATCGGCTGCCGTTGGACGGAAAACTTCACGCCGAGTTGCTGGCTGGCGCGCGTGTGTGGTACGTGGGCAACGATTTCGCGGTGGCCAGCGGCGCGCTCGCTGGTTTCAACGCCAGCCAGGACAAAACTTGGGTGGACCCGATTGTCGGCGGCAGCGTGAGTTATGATTTCGCGGAGCGCTGGTCGGCGGTGGTGAAAGGCACGATTGGCGGATTCGGCGTCTCGGCAGACATCGCGGGTGAAGTGTTTGCGGGAGCGAGTTATCGCTTCAACGATTCTTGCTCTGGAATTCTTGGCTATCGCTATCTGCACGAGCAATACGACACCGGAACTTTCAGCTTCAACCTGGACGCGCAAGGCTTTCTGTTGGGCGTCGGTTTCCATTTCTGAACGCGAAGATGACTTCGACCACCACAACCAACCATCCCGGCAACCCGCCCGCGCACGCGCCGGAAACGCCGGGCGGACTGCGCCTGTATTTTGCGCTGGTCGCGGTGCAGACGACCGGCGCCGTCATCGCGCTCACGCACGGCGTGCCGATTTACCGGCAGATCACCCGCAACGCCGACGGCATCGAACCGCATCCGGAAATCTTGTGGTGGGCGGTGGCGGCGGTGGTGTTGATCCAGACCGCCTACTGGCTTCGGGTGCGCCTCCATTTGCCCCTGCCGCAACGCGGCTACAAAGTGCTCGGCACCTTTGCCTACTTCGTGGCGCGGCTCAATTTCACCTTTGCCAGTTCGACCTTTGCCCTCGTGTTCCTGTCCCGCTTCGACCAACTGCATTTCTCCGCCATGCGCATCTTCGTGGTGATGGCGATGTTGTTCTCGTTGTTTTGCTACACGCTCGAACTGGAGCGTCTGGCGCGGGCGATTCACGGCGCCGAAGGAAAATCATGAGCCTCGACGAACTCATCAAGCAAGCGACCTCCGGCGAAATTCCCACGGGCGCAATGGGCGGCGGCGGAATCATCGCGCTCCTGATCGCGCTGAAGATGGCGAAAGGTTTTTTCAAAATCATTTTCATCCTCGCGGCGCTGGCGTTGCTGGCCGGAGCCGCGTGGTGGCATTTCCACAAACATTGAACTCAACCAAACCCCAGAACCAAATTATGAAATCAACAATCCTCGTCCTCTCCGCGCTCGTCGTGATGGCGACGCTGCCAACACGCGCCGACGTTCTTGAACTCAAGAACGGCCAGGTCCTCACCGGCAAATACACCGGTGGCACCGCGGGCACGATTCGCTTCAACTCCGCGTCCGGCGCTCAGGTCATCGAGACCAGCAAGGCGCTGGCGCTTTCATTCACCGGCGAAGAAGCTCCCGCTGCCGCCGCGCCCGAACCGGCGGCTCCGGCGGCAGCCGCGCCACCCCCCGCTGCCGCACCCAGCAGCGTCACCGTCAACGCCGGCACCGGATTGCTCGTGCGCATGGTTGACGGCGCAACTTCGCGTGATCCAGTCGGCAAGCGCTTCACCGTGACGCTGGAAACGGACCTCGTCGTCAACGGCATGATGGTCGTCAAGGCGGGCACGCGATG
>SCTL01000299.1 GCA_004297495.1 Verrucomicrobiota bacterium | reverse complement strand
CTCGAAAACGATCCCCAATAACGCGGCCCGCTCGAACCTTCATTCCAATTCTCGTTGGTCCAATGATAACCGTCGCCCCAGCTTCCGCCCGGCCAGCGTAGGATGGGGCTGCCGATGTCATTCAATATCGTGGCGGAAGCGGGCGTGTTCACAATCCCGTCCCAAGCGACCTGGTTGATTCCAAAAACTTTGCCATCCACCGTCCGCACAGTCTGGTTGGCCAGAACGCTCACGTTGACCGTGGCCGGCGTGGGCGTGGCGACCAATCGCACGTCATCAATGAATCGCGGCTGCGTGCCATTGCCCGCTTCAATCCGAAACCCGGTCAGGTTGGTCTTGTTGTTGACGCCGAGAGAGGTCAAAGAAATCACGATTTGCTGCCAGGCGTTTGACGTGATCGCCACCGTGACCGTAGGCAATCCTCCGTTGTTGCCATCCAATTCAGAATAAACTTTTATGTTTTGCCCACTCGTCGTGCCGTAAGCCCAGAAGGTCAGGTTTGTGTAAATCGTCGTATCCACCTTTGTGCCGGCCTTGAGCCACCAGGCTTCCCACGTGTTGCTGGGCAGGATCGCCATCGAGTTGTTGCCGGAGTGAACCGGATTGTTCGTGGCGTAACGTGTCGTGTAAGACCAGTTGTCGCCCCAGCCGTTGTTGAACCGGTCGGAATATATCAACATGTCGTCGGTGGTGGCGGCGTGAACTGCCATCACGGAGAGTAGTAATACGGCGCTATATACATTCGAACGGAGGCACAACCTAGCCAACGCGCTTCTTTTATTACTGAAGGACATTTGAACAAATTACAATAGATCAACGGTTTTAACAGTCGTCAGAGTTGACGACCTGCACGTTTCGCAATCTCTCCTGAACGCTGAACGCACCCTGAATTCAGATGACATGACATTCATTCTGAATCCGGCATCATGCCCGCTCAAATACTAAAAGAATGAAAGCAGCCACATTTTCGGTTCTCACTCTCGCAACGCTCATCGCCTCCGCCGCCTGTCTGGTGGCTGGCCCGGCCTTCACCGTCGATGCAAGCCAAGCCAAGGGCAAAGTCAGCCCGAAGCTTTACGGTTTGATGACCGAGGAGATTAACCACTCCTACGACGGCGGCCTTTACGCGGAACTGATTCGCAACCGCGCCTTCCTCGACGACGCCAAGTCGCCGGCGAACTGGTCAGTGGTGAATGACAACGCGTCCGCCGCCGCCATCGCGCTCGATCCAGCAACTCCCTTGAATGAGAAAATTAAAACGAGCCTGCGCCTCACGGTGACGACCGCAACGAAAGAACATCCGGCGGGTGTCGCGAACAGCGGCTATTGGGGAATTCCCGTGCATCCCAAAACCGAATATCGCGCTTCGCTCTGGGCGCGGGCGGAAGCGGGTTTCACCGGGCCGCTGACAGTTGCCATTGTGAGCGACGACGGCCGCACGGTTTATGCCTCGGAAAAAATTTCCGGCGTCACTTCCGGGTGGAAGAAGTTTGAAGTGACGCTCAAGACCGGCAACGTCACGCCCACGGCTCAGGCGCGTTTCGCCATCACGCTGGATCAGCCCGGCCCGGTCAACCTCGGCCTCGTCTCACTCTTTCCGCCGACGTGGAACGACCGCCCCAACGGCCTGCGCAAGGACATCATGCAGATGCTCGTGGACATGAATCCAAAGTTCCTGCGCTTCCCCGGCGGCAATTATGTCGAGGGCAACAAAGTCGAAGAACGTTTTCCGTGGGCGAAAACGCTCGGGCCGATTGAAGATCGTCCCGGTCATTGGTGCAACTGGGGCTATCGTTCCAGCGACGGCATGGGCCTGCTGGAATTTCTCGAATGGTGCGAAGACATGAAGGCCGAGCCGGTGCTAGCGGTCTATGCCGGTTATTCGCTCGCCCAAGATCGCGTCAAAGCCGGGCCGGATCTTGAGCCGTTCGTGAAGGAA
>SCTL01000298.1 GCA_004297495.1 Verrucomicrobiota bacterium | reverse complement strand
GCGGCGGCGGCGGAATAGATCGCGTCCTTTTCCTTCTCGATGGATTCGCGGGAAATGCCGCGCTTGGCGTTTTCCTGGACGAGATTATAGACCACGTTTCGCGTCTCGGCGGCGACCGCGCCTTCGGGCAGATCAAAATTGATCGCGCCCAGCAGACCCTTGACGAGTTGCGCCCGCGAATCGCGGCTCTGCTTGTACTTCAATTCGTTTTCGAGATCGCGGCGCACACCTTCGCGAATTTTTTCCACGCTCTCCGCGCCAAAAGATTTGGCGAACGCGTCGTCGAGCGCGGGCAAAACTTTTTCCTTCACCTCGACGACTTCGACGGCATAGACGCCCTTGTGCCCGGCGACTTCCTTGGTTACGAAGTCAGCGGGGAAATCCACGGTCACAGTGCGCTGGTCGCCCGCTTTCGCGCCCAGCAGTTGCTCGACGAAGCCGGGGATGAACGAATTGGAATTCGTCTCGATCCAGAAACCTTTTTGCTCGGTCAGGCCGCGAGCGGTGGGTGCAAGTTCCGTGATCGGCTTGCCATCGCACGTGCCGGAGTAGTTCACGACCGCGATGTCGCCATTGCGCAACTCGCGCGCGACGGTCTCAAACTTGACCTGCTGCTCGCGCAGCATCTCGATGGCGCGCACGACGTCTTCGTCCGTGACGCTCTTGCCCTCGCGCTTGATCGGCAGCCCCTTGTATTCGGGAAGCTGGAATTCCGGCGCGGTCTCGATGGTGGCGGCGAATTGCAGCACCTGGCCGCGGCCAAACTGGATTTCCTCGATGTCGGGATAGCCGAGCACGTCAATTTTCTTTTCGTCGAGGGCTTTGCGGTACGATTCGCCGATGAGTTTGCGCTTCACCTCGTCGGTGATGTCCTGCTCGTATTTCTTGATGACGAGATGCGCGGGCGCCTTGCCCGGACGGAAGCCCGGCAGCGACGCCTGCTTCTGAAAGTCCTTGGTCGTTGACGCAAACGCGTCGTCCACCGCCTTCGAATCGAGTTCGATGCGCAGCAATTTTTTACACGGAGCCAGATTTTCTACCGTAATATTCACAGCAAACCTTTCAATGTTCACGCCGCGGGATGAAAGCCAGATACAATTGGATTTCCCGAATCAGCGGGCCGGAAATCGTAGGCGAGTGGTGAAGTACCGTCAAGCTTCCGTCCAGGATGTTTTGGCTGTGCCCGGTGCAAAACTGGCGACGGATTCAATTTGGAACAGCCAGAAACCCGATCAGCGCCCAACCGATGGCAAGGGCTGATTACGCGTGTTTGGGCCGGAGCAGGATTACTTTCCGATCCGTGCCCTCGACTTCCACGCTGTGGGTTTCGATGTCGGCGTCGTTCTTGAGCGCCTGATGAATCACCCGCCGGTCAAAGGCGCTCATCGGTTCCAATTCCACCACGTCGCCCCAGCGACGGACTTTTTCGGCGGCGTCCTGCGCCTTTTTCACCAGCGCCTCGCGGGCCTGGGCGCGATAGCCGGCTACGTCCACCAGGGCTTTCGGCGCTTGCGGATCTTGCTGAAACAACAGGCGGTTGGTCACGTATTGCAAATCCGCCAGCGTCTGACCCTGGCGGCCGATCAGGCGTCCCGAGTCCTCGGTTTTCACATCGAGCAGGATGCCGTCCTCCAGCGTGTGTTCCTCGACGGTGGCCTCGAAGCCGAGATGTTTGAGCAGGGTTTCGAGCGTGGCTTTGGGTTGCGCGGACATGGTGGGTTGAGAGTTGAAAGTTGAGCGTTGAGAGTCAAGCGGCAACCGCCGGCAGACATTTTTCTTTCCAACTATTTTTTCTTTTTTGAAACGGGCGTCAAGGCGGGAGAAGTCGTGGGCGCGCCGGGACCGGCGACATCCGTGGTCTTCGTCAATTTCGTCTGCACAATCGTCAGGAGGTTTTGCACCGTCCAGTAGAGTGCCAGACCCGCCGAGTAATTGTAGAGAAACACCATGAACATCAGCGGCATGTATTTCATGATCTTCGCCTGCGTCGGGTCCACGCCCGGCGAAGGCGGCGTCATGCGCGCCTGGAAGAACATCGTCACGCCCATGCACAGCGGCAGCAGGTTGAAGGGGATGGCCGTTCCCGGAATGAGAAAGAGCGTGTCCGGCTTGGAGAGATCGGTCACCCAGAGAAAACTTGCGCCACGCAGTTCGATGGCGCTGCGGATCATTGAGAAGAAACCGAAGAACACCGGCATTTGCAGCATCATGGGCAGACAGCCCCCGAGTGGACTGACTTTGTTTTCGCGCATGAACTCCATGAGCTTCTTGTTCATCTTCGCGGGGTCGTCCTTGTATTTTTCCTGGAGCGCCTTCATTTGCGGCTGGAGCGCGGCCATGCGCTTCATCGAACGCGTGCTGGCGGCGGTCAACGGCCAGAAAAGCATTTTGATGATGACGGTGATGGCGATGATCGCCCAACCGTAGGAAAGGCTGAACGTGAAATGCAGCCAGTTCATCGCCAGCAGCAGCCCCTTGGAGAACCAGCCGAACCAACCGAACCCCATCACCTTGTCGAGGTCGTTGTGGAAGCGATCTGCGATGCGAGCGAGCGTCCGATATTCCTTCGGCCCGGCGAAGAAATTGATTTCGCGTTCAATTGACTTGCCCGGCTCCAGCGTGACCGCCGGATAAACGAGCGCGGTCTGGAAACCAACGGGCGCGGGCGCGTTCCGCAAATTCTCCGGCAACTCCTCGGCACTGGGCTTGGGCAAACCTTGCGGGCGCGCGACGAGTTGCTCGGCGGGTTTGCCCGGCATCGCGAGCAGCGCGAAGAATTGATTCTGCACGCCGGCCCAAACCACGTTGCTCACGCCGGCCCGATACTCGCCGCGCGGCGTGCCCTTGAAAAACAGGAAGCCGCGATTGTCGAACCACGGTTTGGCGGCGTCATCTTTTTTCGCGCCATCGTACCAGGTGACACCCACGTTCATCTCATTGTCGTCCGGGCCGAGTGGCGTGGCGGTGCCGATCACCCATTCCTGCGCCGGCAGCTTGAGCGCCTGCGTGGAGGTGTTCTCCATCCGCACGGCCACGTGAATGAGATAATTGCTGCCCGGCGTGAATTCCTTGATGAGATTCAATCCACTCGCGAGTTGTTTTTCCGCGCGCACGCCGGACGCGGTGCGCGTGAGCGTGAAATTTCCGTCGTCCTGCAAACTGTCATCGCCGGTGATGACCAGCACCGGCGCGGGCGCGTGATCGTTGAGCGTGGCGACGTTGTTGGTGAGCGGAGTCTTCTTGGACTGGCGCGTGATTTTTTCCGGGTAACGCACCAGTTCAATGGCCTGGATGCCGCCGCCGCGCGAAGTGAAAATGAAACGCGCGTTCTCGTTCGTCACCACCAGAATTTCCTCCGGCACATTCGTGGCGATGGTCGTACGCGCGGATGAAGTTTTCGCCGCGCCGGATGTTGGTGTCTCCGCCGGGCTGGAAATTGCGGTCGCGTTCGAGCCAGCCCGCGCGCCGTTGGTCGCCGGGCTGACCGCGTTGGTTCCCGCCGGCTGTGGCGGATGCGGATAAAACTTCGGAACGATCACGCCCATCCAGACAAAGATGGCCACGATGCACGCGCCGATGATGATGATTGATTTGCGATCCATGAAATTTTTCAGTTCCCCGCCTTGGCCAGTTTAGAAATCGCCGCCGTTTCCGCGCCCTGACCCGTGTTCTCCGTCTGCTCCGGCACCGGATCATGCCCGCAGTCGCTCCACGGATGGCAACGACAGATGCGCTTGGTCGCCAGCCAGCTTCCGCGCGCGGCGCCGTGTTTGCGAACGGCCTCCTGCGCGTATTCGGAGCACGACGGCGTGTAGCGGCAGCCCGCAAGCGGGCCGAACAAAACATTCTTCGCCGGCGAAAGCGTCCAGCGATAAATCGCCACCAAGCCGATCAGGATGTTTTGCGCGGGATTCACGGTGCTCGGTTAAATGGGAACTGGACTCACGCCGGATTCAGCAGACCCGCACGACGCAGGGTGCTGAGAAAATCTTTTTCCACCCCGGCATAATCCTGTTTGGCAATGGAAGGCCGCGCCACCAGCACCAAATCCAGCGGCTCGCGCAATTCCAGTTGATGCAGCCGGAAGGATTCGCGCATCAATCGGCGCGCCCGGCTGCGGGCGACGGCGTTGCCGACTTTGCGGCTGACCACGACCCCGAGGCGCGAGCGGCTGCCGGCGGGAAGCGCCAGCCAGTTGGCGATGAGACAGCCGTTCACGGCGCGCTGCCCGGATTGTTTCAGGCGCGCAAAATCGCGTCCATGTTTCAGGCGCGCGTCGCGCGACAGACCCCGCCGACTGGGCGCGGGCGAAGTCATCTCAGACCGGGGTCAGGCGTTTGCGGCCCTCGCGACGGCGGTTGGCCAGCGTGGCGCGACCGCTCTTGGTGCTTTTGCGGGCGAGAAAGCCGTGCTGACGCTTGCGACGAATTTTCGACGGTTGATACTGGCGTTTCATAAAGCTGTTCTATTCAGTCCGGCCTCGTGGAGTTCCCAGACGCAAAACCATTGGAAAACCCCGTCGGACGGAGCGGGGGAGAATACCAGCGAAGCGGGGAGTGTCAAGAAGCGCGCGAGGAATGAAACGAAATGCGGCGCCGTGGGAGCGGGGCGGCGGGGCGGGCCAAACGATAACTACGGATAAAATTTCGTGGCAGCTACGGGAAGAGAGACCGGGAGCTTTGCTTTTGACTTTGATTTGACGTGTGTTAAACCAGTTCAGGATGAGTATCAAGAGCTTGGATCCTGATCGGGCAGGCCTGTCAGCATGAGATTGTCACGAGAAGAAAATCGCGGTTTGATTCGCGCGCGCGCGTACACGCTTGCGGAGGTGCTGGTGTCGGTGCTGGTGGTGGGACTGGTTGGAGTATCGTTTTACGTGGCGATGTCGGTGGGGTTTCGGCTGGTCGGATCCGCTCGGGAAAATCTTCGCGCCGCCCATTTGCTCATTCAATGTACAGAAAATCTGAGGCTGTACAGCTGGAGTCAACTTCCCAGTATCACGAACAGCTTCATCGCCGTGTATGACCCCTATGCCGCGACGAATAAAAGTGGGGCAAAGTTTTACGGCACCGTCACCAGAAGCACGCCCACCGCGCTCCCGGCGGCATACCAGAACAAGATGCTGATGTTCGATGTCGCCGTCAGATGGACGAATTACAATGGGACTACTCCCATACCGCAATACCGTCACATGCAAACTTATGTTTCCAAATACGGGATGCAGAATTACGTGTACGGGCAATGAATGAATGAGAAATTCCATTTAGCCCGGACTCAATCCAAACGCGCTGCGGCATGGTCCCTTGCGGAACTCCTGGTCGCGGTGGCGATCGGCTCCTTGCTGCTGGCTGTGGTTGGTTTGCTGACGATGTACGGCATGAAGAGCTTCGCGGCCATGGGTAATTATGCGAGTCTGGACAAGCAGAGCCGTGAGGCGATTGACGCCATGACCAAAGAGATCCGCCAGGCGACCTCGTTGGTGGCGGTCACCAACACCGCGACCCTGAAGGCGCTTGTTTTCGCCACGACGAATTTGGGCGTGTATTCCACCTACACGTGGGATTCAAGCTCGCGAGAACTAAAATACCTGCGGACCGGTTGGCCCGCGAAAACACAATTGACTGAATGTGACCGGTGGGATTTTTCGGTTTGCCAGCGCACGGCCAGCAATGGTCAGTGGTTCGCTTTCTACCCGGCCACCACCCCTTCCGGCGATACTGATACCAACACGGCCAAGATGATCAGCATGAGTTGGAAGTGCTCGCGAACCCTGTTCGGCACGAACTGGAACACGGAAAGCATTCAGACCGCTCAAATCGTGCTGCGCAACAAACAGTAAAGGATGTCATCATGAAAGTCTTCAAGCAGACACCTAAACGGAATCGAGGCAGCATTTTGCTGATCGCGCTCGGGATCATCATCATCATTGGGATCGGCTTGGGCAGCTATCTGTGGCTTGTGCGGACACAGAATATGTCCGCCTTCCGGTCAATGTATTGGAACGCCGCGATGGCACACGCCGAGGCCGGGGTGGAGGAAGCGATGGCACAACTCAACCCGGGTGCGTTGAAT
>SCTL01000297.1 GCA_004297495.1 Verrucomicrobiota bacterium | reverse complement strand
ACGCGGCCTACAATTATCTCGTCAGCCGCGTGAACAAGATCGTGACCGACATGGAACGCGCCGCCACCGAGATCGTCAGCATCGTCACCGAAAAATCCGCCAACGGTTCGTCGCCCGAATGAAATTCCACCGCAATGCCCGCATCCTCCGCAGTCAGTTCGACGTGACGCCCTACGCGTCCGTCTTCTTTCTGCTGGTGCTCTTCGTGATGCTCGGCACGCTGGTTTACACGCCCGGCGTGCGCGTGCCCTTGCAACTCCCGGTCGCCGACGGGTTGCCCGGCACGGACCAACCGTCCGTGAACGTGGCCGTCGCCGCGGACGGAAAATTGTTTTTCCAGAATCAACCCATCGAAGCCGCCGAACTCAAGACACGCCTGGCTGCACTCGTCACCGAGGCAGGCAAACCCCTCACACTCGTCGTCCAGGCGGACAAAGCCGTCACGCACGACATGCTGATCCGGCTCACGCTGCTCGCACGCGAAGCCGGCATTCACGACGCGCTGCTCGCCACGTTGCCTCGCCTCGTGGACACGGCGCCTAATTCCCCCGCGCCATGAACGCACCGTTGGACGAGACCCGCGTCTGGTCGCGCGGACGTTGGTGGGCGATGGTGGTTCTGGTTTTCGCCGTACAACTCGGCCTCATCTTCGCGCTTGGAGATCGCAAGCCCATTGTTCCGCGCATGGCAGTCGCGCCGCAGCAAATGCAACTCGCCCCCGCCCGCAGCGAACTTCTCGCCTTGCTGGACCCGACGCTGTTCGCGCTGCCGCACGCCCGTGGGTTTGGCGCTGCCGCCTGGCTGAGGCCACCGCAACTGGGGTTTTCCACGTTTCGGTTTTCCGATCCCGGCACAGCCCGTTTTGAACTCGCCCATGAAACGCTCGGCGACAGTTTTCGTCACTTTGTGGAAACCAGCTCGTTTGGTTCCTTCGCCCTCGAAATCAATCCGCCGCCGGAGCAGGACGCGATCGAATTTCCGCCCGCCGCCAATCCCCCCGCCGCCGCATCCCGTCTTCAAATCCTGGGCGACCTAGCCCAACGAGTCCTCAAAAACCCGCCCACGCTCCCGGCCATGCCGGCGGATGATTTGCTGACCAACTCCGTCGTACAAACGTTGGTGGATGCCGACGGACGGGTGTTTTCCGCCGTGCTTCTCCAGCCACTCGGCAGCAAACCACCCACGGTCGCGCAAGCCGGGGCCGATCATCGCGCACTCGAACTTGCCCGCGCGGCGGAGTTCAGTGCCATCAACCGCAGGGACACCACGCGGCTGACACCCGACCCCACACTCACACGCGGCCTGATGATTTTCGAGTGGCACACCGAGCCGGTCGCAGCCACCAACTATCCGTCCGCACCCTGAAATGTCCACGCAATCGCTCATCCTTGTTTACGCCGTCGGACTGTTGCTGGCCGTCGGCGCCCTCGGCATTTACTCCGAATCCCGCCGGCGACGCTTCCGCCCCGCCCACCAGGAAGATCGAATTTTCCGGTGCGGCAAATGCGGTCACGTTTACACCGACGACCCGGACGTGGAACGCTCCCGCTGCGCGCAATGTGGCCAGTTGAACGAAGCGATTGAGTTTTAGCCGACCGTTGACGCTGATTCCCGACCTCGACCTGAAATTGAATTGAGTTTGCTCCCGCTTCGCGCTACACCACCGGCCCAATTGTAAACTATGGCTGATGTCCTCAGAATTCCCCGCCCGGCCAGCCGCCGCATCGCGCTGGTGGCGCTGGTTGTGCTCGCGCTGGATCAGCTTACCAAGTTTTTTGTACTGCGAGTCATCGGCCGCGGCGATGAGCGTATCGTGATTGACGGTTTCTTCAAATTCGTCCACTGGGGCAACACCGGCGCGGCGTGGAGTCTGTTCATGGGCAAAAACGAAATGCTCGCCATCATCGCGCTCGTCGCGCTGCTCGCCTTGTTTCTGGCGCGGCATCATTTCGACACGCGCACCCGGCTCGGCCAATTCGCGCTCGGTCTCATCGCCGGCGGCATCGCGGGCAATCTCGTGGATCGCTTGCTGCCCTCGCGCCACGAGGTGATTGATTTCCTTCGCTTCTACCTCAACACCTCCAAAGGCGAAATCGGCTTTCCCGCCTTCAACGTCGCCGACAGCGGCATCTGCGTTGGCGTGGCGCTGATTTTCTGGATCACGTGGAAGACCGAACATTCCGGAAAACAGCCGGAAACGACTGAAGCGAAATGAAATTCCTCAGTTTAACAACGAACATCCAACATCCAACATCCAACATCGAACGCACTCCGCTCATTGGATGTTGGATGTTGGATGTTCGATGTTGGACGTTCCCCTGATGCCCTCCCGCAAAGAAACCCTCCTCCTCGAACGCTCGCTCCCGGGCGAACGGCTCGACACGTTTCTGCGGAAAAAATTCCCCGCCGCCTCGCGCAGCGCGATCCACCGGCTCATCGAACAAGGCTACATCAAGGTCAACGGCAAGCTGGTGAAACCCACGCACTCGCCGCGTGCCGGCGAAGTCGTGGAAGTCGAATGGCCCGAAGCGCGCCCGGCGGAAGCGCAGCCCGAGGACATTCCGCTCGACATTATTTTTGAGGACGAATGCCTGCTCGTGTTGAACAAACCCGTCGGGTTGGTCGTGCATCCCGCCGCCGGCAATGAGGAACACACCCTCGTCAACGCGCTGCTGCATCATTGTGAAGGCGAACTCAGCGGCATCGGCGGCGTGGCGCGGCCTGGCATCGTCCATCGGCTCGATAAGGAAACCAGCGGCTGCCTGGTCGTGGCCAAGAACGACGACACTCACATCGCGCTCTCAAATCAATTCGCGGGACGCACGGTGGAGAAAATTTATCTCGCAATTTTGTGCGGCGAGTTGCCGCGCGCGGAAGGCAACATCCGCGCCGCCATTGCGCGGCATCCTTCGCACCGCAAACGCATGGCCGTGCGCGACGACGACGAAGGCCGCGCCGCGCACACGAGCTATCGCGTGTTGGAACGGTTGAAAGAATCCACGCTCGCCGAAGCCACGTTGCACACGGGCCGAACGCATCAGATACGCGTTCACTTTCAACACCTCGGCTACCCACTCGCGGGCGATGCGACCTACGGCCAGCGCCAGACGAAACGTCTCGCTGAACTGACCGGCTACGAAGCGCCGCGTGTGATGCTCCACGCGCACAAGCTCGCGTTCATGCATCCGCGCTCGGGAAAGAAAATGAATTTCACCGCGCCGTGGCCGGCGGATTTTGAGGATGCACTGAGATTCCTGCGTCAGGCTTGATTGGTCCGCAGCATTCCCATCTTGCCTCGCTCCGGCGCTGTGTAATAGTGGAAGCGAGCCACGGACAAACAAAACTCAGATCAAACCTATGAGCGCATCCGCCACCACAGCGCCGCCAATCAAAGTCGGCGTCAAACCGTTGTTCTCCACCTGGATTTATCTTTGCGAGAACGGGCCGATCCACTTGAACGACCGACTGGAAGAACTGGCGCACCGGTTGATGCAGGACGACCGCAACGCCACGCGCCGCACCAACGCCGGCGGCTGGCACTATGCGTTCGATCTTTTCAAACTGGACGAGCCGCTGGTCGCCGAATTCCGCAATCAGATGGAGCAGCACGTCCGCGCCTTCCTCAATCACTTCCGTCCGCCGGAGCGCAAGAAGCAGGACAGTTTCAAGCTCGAAGGCTGGATCAACGTGAACCGCGCAGGCCACTCCAACGTGCTGCATTGCCATCCGGGCTGTTTTCTTTCGGCGACGTACTACGTGAAAGTTCCGGCGAACATGAAGGGCGGAGAAATTGTTTTTCGCGATCCGCGCGGGCCGGCGGTGGCGATGTATGAAACGCCCGGCATCGAATTGCCGTGGGTGGGCAACGGCACGGGCCTTCCCTTCAACCCCGCGACGGGGCATTTGATCTTGTTTCCCTCGTGGCTCGAACACCGCGTCGAACGATTTGAAGGCGAAGGCGAACGCATCTCCATCGCGTTCAACGCCACAAACCCGTAACGCTCACCACCACGCCCAGAATTCTGTGCGCAGATAACGCACGAAGCGGCGGGAAACAATTTCGCCGAGCCGCCGTTCACCGCAGGAGATTTTGGCGTTACCCGACATCTCGGGCCGCAGCAACAAATCCGGATTTTGCAGACGCGCCGTGACGATGAATTGCCGCTGGCCGAAAGCGTTCGTGTCGCGCGTCGCCACCGGCGTGATGGAAACAACATCGCTCTCGAAGCGGCGGCCGGGATGCGCCCGCGCCTTGAGCATAATGCGCTGACCGGGGCGCACGTCTGAAATTTCCTTTTCCGGCACGACGATCTCCGCCATCACCGTCTGCAACTCGTGAACCTCGGCGACGAGATCGCCGGGCTTCACGCTCTGGCCGATCTTGTCCCGCAGTTTGTGGGTGATGATGATGCCAGCGATGGGGCTTTGGATCGTGAGCCGGCGCGACTGGTCTTCGAGATAACTTTTCTGCGCGGTCAGCTTCGTGATCTCAGCCTGCGTGGCTTCAATTTCTTCTGGCCGGCTGCCGGCGAGCAAAACTTTGAGCGTGCCCCGAGCTTCTTCCAACTCCTTCTCACGCAGAGCCACTTTTTCCTTCGCTTCCTCGAAATCTTTTTTGGACGAAAGTTTGTCCGCGTAGAGCGACGCTTCCATTTCCAGGTAGGCGCGGGAGAACTGGAGCACCTCTTCGTCCTTCTTCACGGTGGAGCGAGCCAGATCAAGTTCCTCCGGGCGCGAGCCGATCTTGAGCATCCTTAACTTGGCTTGCTTCTCCTCGATCTCGGCGTTGACTTTGCGGACTTGCGCGGCGAAATCGCGTTCAGCCAGCCGCACCACCGGCGTTCCCTTTTCCACACGGTCATTTTCGTCCACGAGAATTTCCGAGATGATCCCTTCGACTTCCGCGCGCACCTCGGCCTTTTGCACCGGCACTATGTTGAACTCGCCGGAAACTTTGAGGTCAAGGTGAACGAAGAAAAGAATCGCCCCGAGCGCCGCCGTTCCGAGGGCAATCTTGCCGAGTCGCTTCATGGCCGCGAGCATACCGTTGGTGGCGGCGAAAAGGGAAGCGAGGAAACGGCCCGAGCGCTTGATCGGGTATCGGAACATCGCCCACAGCACGGCGCAAAACACCGCAAAGCCCCACGCCTGATAGCGCGTCGTCAGCATCCGGCCCAGCGCGAGCGCGATCCAGCCCATCAGCCACGTCGAATACGCGGCGGCGAGCAGGCCGTAAATCCAGTAGATGCGGCGCTCGCGCGGCGAGGCGTCGTCGGTGTGCCGCCAGTGGCCGCGCAAAATGTTTTTAGTGCGCTCGCCGATGTAGGCGAACGCGCGACGGCGCAGATTGGGAATTTCCACCCAATCGCTGAGCAGATAATAGCCGTCCAGTTTAATGAGCGGGTTGAGATTGAACAGCGTCTTGATGCCCGAGGTCGCCATGACGATGAGCGAAAGGAAATTCAACAGCGTGCTCTCGTCCGTCACGCGCCACAGCAACGTGGCGATGCCCCACACAAAAATCTCGAAATACGCGCCCGCAAACGTGACCCAGAGACGTTTGGATTTTTCCGGAAACATCCACGCGTCGCTCACGTTGCAGAACATGGCCGGTTGCAGGAAGACCAGCAGGAAACCCATCTCATAAACTTTTCCGCCGAAACGTTTGCACGTGAGTCCGTGCGCGAACTCGTGCAGCACGACGACGCAAAGCAATGTGACCCACGCCATCGCGATTGCGCCGGGCTGGTAGAGCCGCGCGAAATCGTGCCGGATTTCCGGCCAGTTCGAGACGGTGATCATCGCCGCGAGCAGGATTACGGAGGCGGAAGTGGCGACGAAGGCGGGCGTAAAAAGAAACGAAAGTCTGCCGATCAGCCATTCGAGCGTGCGGTCCGGATTGAAGGCATGCAGCCGCAGGTAAAAGACATTTCCCCGCACGCGGCCAACAGCCTGGTGATTGGGGCGTTCTTCCGTCGCGGAGGTTTCTCGTTCCAACAGACCCAGACGTCCCAGTCGGTCGGTGAATTGCGTCAGCGTGTTTTCGGAGACCGTTGCGCCGAATTTTTCTTCACTGCGCCGCCGGATTTCGGGAGCGTCCGTCCGGCCATTGAATTGTTGAATGATGAAAAACTCCGGCGCGCGGAACTGAAAGAAACGGTGCGCCGCCGGGTCCTTGATCACATAGATCGGGCCGGACGGTGACTCCTGCTGGCTGATGACGAGATCGCTTCTGAGTTTGGGATGCTCCGTGCGCATGATACTTCGGGTTCAACCAAGAAGGCCACCGGCCTGTGCCGGTGGCCCATTTTGGTTCTGGTAGGACTTAGTGGCCGCCTTGATTACCGGGCTGGCCCTCATAGCCATTCAGGCCATTGCCCTGGTTACCGGGCTGACCTTCGTAGCCATTCTGCCCATTGGAATCGGGCGCGATGCGTTCTTCCAGTTCTTCGACTTGGAGATTCAGTTCGTCTTTCATTTTCTTTCACCTCCTTTCTGAGTTTGGTTTCGGAAACTTGCTACCGCCGGCCGGAATACGACTTGGGCCGCGGTAGCGAAAATTGGTTGGACCGAGTGAAATTTTGGGCGAGCGACCGCCCGTGCAAGCGAGCGGTGTGAATACACGAAATCCGTTTTGTGGAAACGACGACTGCACCGACCGCTGGGTTTTTACGGCTCATGCAAAAGCTCCCTTCCCCACGCCTCGCTCCCTACCGAACCGAGGACACTGGGAAATGCGTGGCTAATCTAGGCCATTCATTTGAGTGCTGTCAAATAACCGACCGTAGGGTTTATGCCCGACCCGCATAGGCATTTCGCTGAGCGCTCTTCATCGAACAACCTAACTCGAATGAGATTCCTTTGACCGGAACTGAAGTCACTTCCCAACCTGCACCGCGTTCACCTCGAACTCCTCTCCGCCGGCAATCTGCGCGCGGCCCGAGATCGTCGAGTTTTGCAACAGCGGCACGAGTTGTTGCTTCGCGTCAGCCGGCTTCAGATTTTTTTGCGCTTCAGCGGCGCCGGCGAAGTTTTGGGACTGCCAGTTCTGAATCTGGCTGACGGGTGCGATCAGATTTCCGCTAAACGACACTTGCTGGTTGAGCGTGCGGTTCGTCCCGCTCACCCGAAAGAACAATCCCGGCGACTGCGGCACTCCAGCCGGCGCTGCGTCTGGCTGCGCTGCCGGCGTTTTTGTTTTCGCACCGTCGGTCAAAAGCGCCGCGCCTTTTTTTTCGAACGTGCCCGTCGCGGCCACCGTCTCGGCAATTGCCAGCGCGCCGGTGTAGGTCGAACCGTCGGCATCAATCACGCGTAACTGTTTCCCCGCCTGTTCGAGTTGAAAGTTCGCCAGCACTGGCATTGCCTTCGTTGATTTCGCCACGTTGGTGTAGTTGTAATTGAAACGGCTCTGCGCATCTGTTTTCAAATCGCCGAAAGCCTGCGTTTGATCCTTGTTCACGCCAAAATCCGCCGACTCCTTGAACGCGAGCGTCGCGCCCGTGGGTTTGGGTTCGTTGAGCGCCATGCTCGATTCGGCTCGCAAACGTTCTGCTCCGCCACCTCGCGCCAGGAAATCCGGCCTCACTGAACCAGCGCCGGAAGCCGCCGGCGCGGGCATCGCCGCTGAAGTTGGTACGCTCAGTGAATCAACACTCGTCCGCCGCGAGCTCTCGCCTGTGGCCTGGCCCGCCAGTTCAAGTTTGCCACTGCTCGCAGTCACGGACTCGACCGGTTGTCGGGCGACCGCGTCCGATTCCGTGAGCGCGCGATTGGCCGCCAATTCTCGTTTGCGATCCGCATCCAACTTCACCGGCGGCGCGGCCAGCTTCGTGTCATCCCGCGCCAGAGTCTTGTCTGCGCGTGCGACGCCCGGCAAATCGGCAACGCGCGGCGCGGCGTCTGGTGGCGGAGACAACGGCGCGGGCGCTTCCGCCTGTGGCATGGCCGCCGCCGTCTCTTCGCTTGGCGACGGGGCGTTTTGCACAAGCTCAGTTACGGCGAACTTCCGGTCGGGCGAACGGAATATCATCCACGCGCCGAACCCGACGAACAAAACGATCCACACGCCCCACGCCAGTTGTGGCCAGAGATTCTTCAACCAGCCGACAGAAGTTTTCTCCGTCGCCGAAGTTTTGCGAAACTGCCGCGACACTTCGCTCTGCAACAACCGCCGCGTGGCCGGATGCAACTCCAGCGGCGCGCCGGCCTCGTCACGCCGCTTTTTCGCAAAGCGGCGCAGCAGTTTTTCGATTGGGCGCTCGTCGTTCATGTTCTCGCTATAAGTTAGACGGGATCACGCCGGATTTCTCCCTCGAAAAGATTTTTCGCGCGATGGCCTCCAGCTTGTCGAGGCACTTGCTCAGGCGCGAACTTACGGTCTTGGCGTTCAGTTCCAGCGCGGCGCTGATTTCCTCGTAACTCAAATCGCCGAAGTAGCGCAGCTCGATAATCTCGCGGCACGGCGCTTCCAATTGATCCAGCGCCAAGCGCACGAGTCCGGCGTTTTCCACGTTCAGCAAATCCACATCCGGCGTCGGCGCGTGGCTGGGCGGATCAATCGTCAAACCGGTTTCCGCATCCTCGGCGTTGAGCGAGAGCGTCGCCTGGCCGCCGCCGCGCTTGGCCGCGTGCCGGGCTTCGCGATAATCGCGTGCCTTGTTCGCCGCGATGCGAAAGAGCCACGTTTGAAACTGGCTCCCGCCTTGAAACGAATTGAGGTTCTTGATGACCGCGAGAAAAACTTCCTGACAAACTTCCTCGACGTCCTCGCGCGAAAAATCCGACGCGAGTTGAAACACGAAACGCCCCGCCGCCGCGTAGTGCCGGTCGAAGAGTTCGTCCCACGCGTCCGCCTCGCCCCGCCGACAACGCGCGAGCAAGCTGGCTTCGGACTCCGTGCTCATGCCGCCATTTTAAGAAGATGAATCGCCGCTGTCAGCCCGCGATTCACTTTTTCGCCGGCCATTGGGCGGTGATCAACACTGCCGTCGGATGCTGTCGGTCTTTCGAGATCAGCAGGGCCGCACCGTCCGCCGGAATCTGAACCCGGAAACCGGCGGCGACATTCGTCACCACGTCGAGACCTCTCGGATCGTCCGGCGTCGGCACGACTCGCGTGATGAGCGCGCCGGTCGTGAGATCCGTATCGCGATTGCGACGTCTCGCGATAAAGCTGAACTGCGCGCCAGCGGTCCGTGGCCCGGCGGGCGTAGAGATGGTTTGGGACACGGACATCACGCTGCGCATTCCTTCCGCAGTCGTCATGCGCGGCCCAGTTTCCGGCTGCAAGTCTGAAACGGTTCGCAAGCGCCGCCGTAAATCGCGCAACTCGGGTTCGCTCAGAACGCAGAGCCGGAACTCATCCCTCTCCGCTTGCAGGTTTGTTTTGGGGAAAATTTCTTGGCGCTGACCTGCCGAGGTTGCATCGAGCCGCAAGATCAGGCTCTCGAGCATCACGCTCCGCGGCTGGCCGAACAAAAACGCTTTCGTCCGCCAAAGCCAACCCCACTTGGTCGGAATCCAGCGGTCCGGAATCGGTAGTGGCACGTTTGCAAAAACGTTCGTCGTGGGAATGAATTCAATCGCCGGTGGTGGCACAGTTCTTTGCCTGAGCAAAACAATCATCACCGTCACAAACACCATCAGCGCCGCCGCCGGCAAAACCTTGCTCCGTCGCGGGCGCCCGGCTACCGTGCCGCCATCAACCAAAGGCTCAGTCATGCGCTCCATGTTTATTCAACTCCATTCGCTCAAAAGAGTTTCACTGTGGTCGCTCGCGTCACTCGCGGCGTTGTGGTTCACCGGTTGTGCCTGTCAGAAGTGTTGCGCGCCGCCGCCCGCCAAGCCACCGAAAACGACCGCGCAAGTTTTGATGGAAGTGGACACCGCATTCGCCGCGCAAGGCCGGACGAATCTCGTCGGCGCGTTTCTGAAATACGCCGCGCCGGATGCGACCAGTCTCCCGATGGGCGGAACGCCGATCCACGGGCGCGAGGCGATTGCGGAATCCATGCTGAGCCTAGCGAAAGGGGAATTGCTCTGGACACCGGTCGGGGCCGACATCGCGAACGGCGGCGACCTCGGCTACACGTGGGGCACATTCTCATTTCATTCCAAGGATGCGGAAGGCAAGCCCGCTGTGAGTCACGGCAAATATACAACCGTGTGGAAAAAGCAGCCGGACGCCTCGTGGAAATTCGTGATGGACATCGGCAACACCAGCCCGCCGCCGCAGTGAATCGGAGCGCCGTTTCGAACCCGGCACGTTGGAGTTCACGCTTTAGCGTGCCCGGACAAGCTGAAGCTTGAACTCCAACCCATCACGCGGCGGAGAACTTCAAATCGTCGAGGAACGGCAGCCCCTCGCGATACTTCCGCAAGTTCGCCAGATCGAGTTGCGCCTTCACGAATCCTTCCGCCGCGCCTGCATCCGCGATGATTTCGCCCTGCGGATCAATCACCACCGAACGCCCGCCATAAGTGTAAAACGGATCGCTGCCCACCCGATTCGCGCCGAGCACGTAAGCCTGGTTCTCAATGGCACGCGCTTGGAGCAGGCGCAACCAGTGCGTCAGCCGTTTCTCGGGAAAATTCGCAACCACGACGAACAACGCGGGCCGATGCCGCGCCGCCGCGTCGCGGAACAATTCTGGAAACCGCAGGTCGTAACAAATAAACGGCGACACGGTGCAATCGTTCCACGCGAACACCGTCGTCTTCGTGCCCGCCGTGTAATGCTGGTCCTCCGCGCCCGGCGTGAACGGCCGCATCTTCGCGTAAAAACAAATCAGTTCGCCTGCCGGAGAAAACACCAGCGCCTTGTTCCGCGCCTTGCCATCGCGCCCGCGCATCGCTGCGCCGGCGACGAGTGTCACGCCAAACTCTTTCGCAAGGCTGGAAAGAAATTGTTCCGTCTCGCCACCGCCCGGTTCGGCGATGGCGTCGGAGTTCATGCTGAAACCGGTGGCGAACATTTCCGGCAGCGCGACGAGCGAATTTTTTTCCGGCGCGGCGCGCTGAAGAAGCTGACGGGCTTTGGCAAAGTTCGCCGCCTTGTTTTCCCAAGCGATGTCCGGTTGCAACGCGATGACGTTCACGCGCACAGCCTACCTTGATGTCCGCGCGACGGCGAGCCTGCACACTTTTCCCTGTTCGACATTCCGCCACGCATTTCACACAATGCTGTCATGCCATTTTCACAACTGGGCTTGTCAGACAAAATTCTCGAAGGCGTCAAAGCCATGGGCTACGTGGACCCCACGCCCATCCAACTGCGCGCCATCCCGCTCATCGTCGGCGGACGCGATGTGATCGGCAGCGCCCAGACCGGCACGGGCAAGACGGCGGCATTCGCTTTGCCCATCCTGTCGAAAATGGAACGGCATCAATCCGGCACGCGATTTCTGATCCTCGAACCCACGCGCGAACTCGCGGCCCAGGTGGAAACCGCCATCCGCGACTTTGCTCGGTTCACCGATTTGCGCGTGTCAGTCGTCTTCGGCGGCGTCGGTTACGGCAAGCAGATGGACGAATTGAAGGCCGGCGCGGACATCATCGTCGCCACGCCGGGTCGCCTGCTCGATCACCTGGAACGCGGCACGTGCCGGCTCGATAGCGTGCAGCACCTCGTGCTCGACGAAGCCGACCGCATGTTAGACATGGGTTTTCTTCCCGACGTGCGCCGCATCCTCGACCGTTGCCCGCGTCAGCGGCAGACCATGCTTTTCTCCGCGACGATTCCGCCCGCGATTGAAACGCTCATCCAGTGGGCGATGAAAAATCCCGAGACCATCGAGATCGGCGCGCGCCGCACGCCGGCGGAAACGGTGAAGCACGTGATTTATCCCGTGGCCGACGCTCAGAAAACCGACCTGCTGCTCGCGTTGCTCGACCGCGTGCATTACGACTCGGTGATCGTGTTCTGCCGCACGAAGCATGGCGCGGATCGCGTGGCCGGATTGCTCAAGCGCAGCAATCACGCCGTGGCCGTACTGCACTCGAACCGCACGCAACGCGAGCGCGAGCAGGCGTTGCAAGGTTTTCGCGACGGTCGCTTTGAAGTGCTCGTGGCCACGGACATCGCGGCGCGCGGGCTGGACATCGCGGACGTGAGCCACGTGATCAACTACGACGTGCCGCAGCATCCCGAGGATTACATTCATCGCATCGGGCGCACGGGCCGGGCCGAGGCATCGGGCGACGCCTTCACCCTGATGGTGGCGGAAGATTCAAAGCACGTCATCGCCATCGAGCGTTTCATCAGCCAGAAAATCGCGCGCGTGAAACTGGAGAATTTTGATTATCGCTACACGGCGTTGTTCGAGGAAGGCAAACCCGGCGCACCGAGCGGTTACTCTGGCGGGGCGCGCGGCGTGCGCGTGCATGGCGGTTATCACTTCGCGCCCGGCCGGAGGCGGAAACGGTAGAGAGATGCCTGCTGTAGCCGCCGACGTAAGGAGGCGAAAGCTTGGCGCTAGTCTTCCTGAATCCGCCTCCTCACGTCGGCGGCTACGCGTGGAGTTCCAAGAATCTCATCATGCAGTCGCCGTGCTTCATGGCTTTCACTTCGTTCCAAGTCGCGGGAATCGTGAGCGTGTCGCGCCGCGCGTGACCGAGTACGAATCTGCCGCCCGGCGCGAGCAGCTTCGGTAAATTCGCGTCATCGAGCAGTTGTTGGGCGAACGATTCCGAGCGGCGGCCAATATTTTTTTCTCCGTAAGGCGGATCAGCGATGATCAAATCAAACTGCGTCCCGAACTGCGCGAGTTGCGGCAGCACGGCGAAAACATCCTGCGTCCGCACTTCGAGACTGGTTTCCGGAAATCCCGCCGCCGCCACATTCGCACGCAAGACGGCGGCGTGACGCGCTGATTTCTCCACGCAGATCGCCGACTTCGCGCCTCGGCTCAAACATTCGAGACTGAGTGCGCCCGTGCCGCCGAAGAGTTCCAACACCCGCGCGTCCACGACCCGCGCGCCGAGGCTGTTGAAGACCGCTTGCTTGACGAGATCGGGCGTGGGCCGCACGCCCATGCCTTTCGGGACTTTCAGGATTCGTCGGGCTGCGTGTCCGCCGGTGATGCGCATGAAAACTTTGGTTTAATCGGAAGCTTGCAGGGTTTTGCGCGCGATGCGCCCGGTCCACTCGGAGGCGATCTGCGTCAGCACGACTGACGCGCAAAACAGAAAGAGGCCGTCCTGCGCCTTGATGGTGGCCAGGCCGCCGGCGCGGATCAGCACCACGAGCACGGCCACGACGAACACGTCCAGCATGGACCATTTGCTCAGATTTGCGACGAACCGATGCACGCGCGAGGCTTGCTGCGGTTCGAGGCCCGGCTTCAACCACAGCACCAGCAGCGCGGTGATTTTCACGAACGGAAACGTGACGGAGAACACCAGCAGGATCGCGAAGAGAAAATATTCCTGTTGGTGAAACAGCGTGATCAGCCCGTTGTAAACGGACACTTGATTCTCGAAGAGCCAGAGTTTGGTGACCTGGGTAAATGGCCGGAACAGGCCGGCGAGAAACAAAGCCAGCGAGAGCAGCAGCATCGCGACGATGGGCAATCGTTCGTCGCGATGAATTTCTCCCAAGGGACGGTTCTTGGCGGCAGTCATTCAAGTAAATGGAAACACAATGCGGGATTCGTGATCCGACTCAGTGAAAAATCTCGCCGAAGAACGCCTTCATGTCCTCCCACGACCGCTTGTCGGCGCGTTCGTTGTATTGCGCGCCGGGCAGATTCAATTTACCCGCGTTCCAATCGGTGAAGCTGTGGACCGCGCCGCCGTATTTGATGAGCCGCCAGTCCACTTTGGCGTCGCGCATTTCCTGCTCGAACGCGGCAAGGTCGGCGGCGGGCACAAACGGATCGTCCGCGCCGTGGCAGGCGAGCACTTTGCATTTGATGTTCTTGCCATCCTCGGGCTTGGGCGAATCGAGTCCGCCGTGGAAACTGACCACGCCTTTGATGTCCGCGCCGCTGCGGGCGAGTTCGATCACCGTCGTGCCGCCGAAACAGTAGCCGATGGCGGCCACTCGCTTCACGTCCACGTTTTTTTGTTTACGGAGCGTGTCGAGCCCGGTGTTCACGCGGGCGCGGAGAAGCTCGCGGTCTTTCTTGTATTTACCAGATTGCGCGCCGGCTTCCTCGACGGTCTGCGGGCGGACGCCTTTGCCGTAGATGTCCGCGCAGAACGCGACGTAGCCGAGTTGCGCCAACATCTCGGCGCGCTTCTTTTCCCCGTCGGTGATGCCTTTCCATTGATGCACGATCAGCACGCCGGGACGCGGGTCTTTGAGCGCGTCATCGTAGGCGAGATAGCCTTCGAGCGTGGTGTCGCCCTGTTTGTATTCGACGGGCTGCGTTTTGATTCCCGCAAAGCCGGCGGAAACGGTGAGCATAACGGCGAGGATGCTTTTCATGGAACTGAGTTTAGCCGCGCGTGGGAAAAAAGCCAGAGCCGCGGCGACGGATCGTGGTTTGACTTGAGTCAGCTTGGACGCGTTTCGCGTTTGCGTCGCACGCGATGCTCCGCCAGAGTCTGGGACTGACATGTTGACTGAAGACGCCATCAAAGAAGCGCTGAAGGCCGTGAAGTATCCGGGCTACTCGCGCGACATCGTTTCGTTCGGGCTTGTAAAACAGATCGCCGCCAGCAACGGCGCGGTCAGCGTTTCGATGCAACTCACTTCCGCCAATGCCGACGCGGCGCGGCAGATTAAAGACGAAGCCGAGCGCGTGTTGAAAACTTTGCCGGAGGTGAGTCACGTTCATGTGGAAGTGAAGCAACCCGCCAGTGCAGCCGCCACGCCCGGCGGGCCGAGTCCCGGCTTGCAACAGAACCGGATGCCCGGCGTGAAACACGTGGTAGCGGTGGCCAGCGGCAAAGGCGGCGTGGGCAAATCCACGGTGTCCGTCAATCTCGCGTGCGCGCTGCAACAACTCGGCGCGCGGGTCGGATTGCTCGATTGCGACATTTACGGCCCGAGCATTCCGCTGATGATGGGCACGAAGGAGCGTCCGACGTTGAGCGAGCAGGAAAAAATGATTCCGCCCGAGCGGCACGGCGTGAAGTTGATGAGCATCGGTTTCCTGATTGGCGACGATCAACCGGTGATCTGGCGCGGGCCGATGATCCAGCGGACAATCCAGCAATTCTTCACGCAGGTGGAATGGGGCGAGCTGGATTTTCTGCTCGTGGATTTGCCGCCGGGCACGGGCGACGCGCAACTCACCCTGTGTCAGACCGTGCCGCTGGATGGTGGCGTGATCGTCACAACGCCGCAGGAAGCTTCGCTCGGCGTGGTGCGCAAAGGGATTTCCATGTTTGAGAAAGTGAACGTGCCCATTCTCGGCATCGTGGAAAACATGAGTTACTTCACCGCGCCGAACGGCGACCGCGTCGAGATTTTCGGTCATGGCGGCGGACGCGCAGAAGCGGAGCGGCAGAAGATTCCTTTTCTCGGCGAAGTGCCCATTTTCACCGAAATCCGCGAAGGCGGCGACTTGGGAATTCCCGTGACCGTGGCCGCGCCCAAAAAACCCGCGGGCAAAGTCTTTTTGGCAGTGGCAGCCGCACTCCGGGAGAAGCTGCCGTGACCCGGGGCGAATCGGAAAACCGCTTTGAAACGAACGGGTTACGTTCCGGTAATATCCTGCCAAAAAGAGGATTGTTTTAGTTGGCCGACCGGCGTAGTTTTCGGCGCATAGATAGTTGAAGAAGATTATGTCGGACCTGAACAAACAGTCCCCATCGGCCAGCGAAGTTCTGAAGAACTCCTCGCTCTACCGCGAGTTCCAGGCCGAGCGCGAAGAGATTCTCAAGCATAAGTGGATTGAGTCGGAAAAAGCCGGGCACGATATCGGTTTTGAGCGCGCGCTCACGGACTGGATCGTCAAACACCGCGCCAAGTGGCGCAAAGCCCGTCAGTCTCAACTCCAAAACCTGGTGCAGAACTGATTCCGGTCGGAAATTTTCCTTTAACGCGTCCCTGCGAGGTCGCGAAGGAACAAAGATGAACAACGCACATCAATCCGCGAATGGGTCGGCCCGGCCTGTTCGCAGTTTTTTTGTACCCGCCCGCCCCGCTCATGGCTGAAACCTCCGTCATCTTGAACGCCGTCGCGATTCAGCGCGCCCTGACCCGCGTGGCGCATGAGATTGCCGAACGGAACGAAACGCCCGGCGAGGTAGTGCTCGTCGGCATCCAAAAAGGCGGCGTGCCGCTCGCGCAAACGCTGGCCGCGCTGCTTGCCGCGATCTGGAAAAACCCCGTCCCCGTCGGCAGTCTGGATGTCGGAATGCACCGCGACGATCTCGACCGCCGTGCGGCGCCACAAGTTCAGCCCACGGTCATCCCCTTCGATGTGACGGGCAAAACCGTCGTGCTCGTGGATGATGTGCTGTTCAGCGGACGAACCGTGCGCGCCGCGATGGACGCGCTCAATGATTTTGGCCGGCCCAAACACATCCAACTCGCCGTGCTGATTGATCGCGGCCATCGCGAACTGCCGATCAAGGCGGACTTCGTCGGCAAGAATGTTCCCACGTCGCTCACGGAAAAAGTCCACGTGCGCCTCGGCGAAACCGGAAAGGAAGACGAAGTCGTGCTCGAAAAACCATGAGCTGGAATCGCAAACATCTGCTCGACATCGAATCGCTCTCGGCGGCGGAAATCCTCACCGTGCTCGATACTGCCCGCGCTTTCAAAGCCGTCGGCGAGCGCGCCATCAAGAAAGTTCCCGCGCTACGCGGCAAGACGGTCGTGAATCTTTTCGTCGAACCGTCCACGCGCACACGCATCAGCTTCGAGCTTTCCGAGCAACGCCTTTCCGCCGACATCATCAACTTCACCGCCGAAGCCTCGTCGCTCAAAAAAGGCGAGACGCTCAAAGACACGGCAAAAAATCTGGAAGCGCTGAATGCCGACTTCATCGTCATCCGCCACAGCGCGGCGGGCGCGCCGCATTTTCTTTCGCGCGTGCTGAATTCCCACGTCATCAACGCCGGCGACGGCGCGCACGAACATCCCACGCAAGCCTTGCTCGACGCCTTCACCATCCGCGAGCGCAAAGGCAAGATCGAAGGACTCAACGTCACGATCCTCGGCGATATTCTCTTCAGCCGCGTAGCACGCTCGAACATCTGGGCGCTCACCAAACTCGGCGCGCGTGTGACACTCTGCGGCCCGGCCACGCTCGTGCCGCGCACGTTCGAGCAGATGGGCTGTCGCGTGACGCACAACGTGGATGAAGCCATCCGCGACGCCGACATCATCCACCTCTTGCGCATCCAACATGAACGTCAGCGGCAGACGATGTTCCCGAGCATCGGCGAATACACGCAGCTTTTCGGGCTCAACAAAGCGCGACTCGCGCAAACCAAACCCGATTCGCTCGTGATGCACCCCGGCCCGATTAATCGCGGCGTGGAGATTGACAGCGACATCGCCGACTCCGATCGCTCGCTGATTCTCGAACAGGTGACGAACGGCATCGCCGTGCGCATGGCGGTGTTGTTCCTCGTCAACGGCGGCAAAGGCCCGCAGGAAATCGCGGCGAGTTAAGGATTCGCCGGCTTTTTCTTGAACTCCTTCGGCAGTTCAAAACCCTCGCGCGCCGCGACATCAATCCAACCGTTGGGGAACAAAGGTTTGAACGCTTCGGGAAACGGCTGCCACGGATTAACACTCGTGGTCATGGTGTTGCCGGCCTGCTTGAGCGTGTAATTCATATTCCAGCTATCGCCGGCCCGGTAACGTTCCACCAATAGAGTGATCGGCTCGCTCTCATAAATTCCCCTCACCGCCGGCCCGCCCAACATTCCCACCGCCTGCATCCAGGAGTAGGAATATTCCCGGAGCAATTCCGCGCGCTCGTTTCCCAGCGTCGCGAAAATGCCGCTCGTGAACGCGTTGCTCAAGCTCTGGGAAAATTCCGCATCCACGGGCAGCGAATACTTTGCCAGCACTTTGCCGCCGGGTTCTTCACGTTGTGCGTGCGCCACGACCCACGCCTCGCGTTCTGTTCCCAATTGTTTCGTCAAAGTTTCAAGCACCGCCCGTTCCTCGGGGCTGATGGCCAGCACCGCGCGTGCGGCGGCGGTCATTTTGTCGTCTTTCATGCCTTCCAGCGAAATGCCGTTGAGCGATTTCTTGCTCACAATCAAAAAGTCGCCGGTGGTGTTCCAGTTGAAGCCGAATTCGGCGAGCAACTGCTCGGTTTCTTCCGCAGAAAGATTGTGCCGGTCACTGCGGCTCAGGATGCGCTGCATCAACTGTAACGCGGGTGACGCGGGCGGCAACGACGCCAATTCCTCCCTGATCGCGCGCGCTTTTTCCACCAATTCCTCCCGCTCTATGCGCAAGTGCGCAAGCTGTTGCGTCTGCGTTTGCCACGCCGACTGCCGATTCAGCAGCTCCGCCCTGAAGTCTGCCGTCGCACCGCGAAGCGAACAGAAGACCACAGTGCCGGTTGCGAGAATTAAAATTGCCAGCCAGGCCCGTTTCATTGGTCGCCTTTCTTTCCCAATCGCACCGCCGCTTGCCGCCGAATCCAGTCGAGCATCGGGCGTGTCAAAGTTTCAGGAAATCCGTGAAGATAATCATCCACTGGCAATCTGCCGGAGCGAGGCTCAACCTCCGGGCGATACAATTCCAAGGGGACGCCGCCCGAAGACATCGAGGAAGTGTGATCGCCCCAGCCGAAACCGAGGTTCAGTTTTCCGTCCGCCTCCACAATCCATGCCGCCAGTTCCTGCCCGCGCTCGCCGGCGCCCAGGTTGAGAATCCGACTCAGCGAATCGCCGCCGGACGCTCTCAGTTGCGCCGCCACCAGCGGCCAGCGTTCATCGCCGAGAACTGCCTGTAACGACGACTGCAATGCCGCCACGGATGACTTCGCGTCCTCGCCCAGCGGGGGTACGCCCCAAACCTCGCTCGCCAGCGCGGTCTGCGGAATATAAACGAGCTCGGCGCGATTGGTTTCGTAAAGTCTCGCTGACATCAATTCGTCCATCGTGGTGAAATGATTGCGCAGCGCGGCCTCCACCTGCTCGCGCTCCTGCGGCGTCAACCCGAGCAACTCCCGCGCTTCCTGCTTGATGACGCCGGGTTGGCTCACCGGCGAATGAACCGTCAACTGGCGCAACATTGATTTGGGAATCCGCACGAACGGCGAATCGTCCGGCCAATGATAATCCGCCGCCAGCAATTGCCCGCGAATCTTTTCCTTCCAAGCCTCGAACTTTCGCAGGTCCTCGACACGTTGCGCGGCAGACTTGTTGGCGTCAGCAAACGAGGCATCGAGGCGTGCCGCTGATTCGCGCAACCGCTCCACTTCGGATTGCAGCATCGTGAATTCCGCTTGTGCGTCGGCGAGTTGAGTCTGCGCGCGGGACGATGCTTCCGCTGCGTGTCGTTGCGCGTGCCATTGCCAGGCCACTGGAATTGCCGCCACCGCCAAACAAACCGCCGTCAACTGAATCTTTGACAGACTCGCGACGCGTGCCAGCAGCGCGGCCAAACCGACGAGCACCGGCGGCGCGGCTTGCAACGCGCCGCTCGCGACAAGCGTGACGGTCGCGGCAGAGGCCGAACTCGCCGTGTGCTGCAAGGCAGCGGTGGTCGCAGCCACCGTCGCCGTCTTGAAACCGCGGCGTTTGAAGAATTGAGAAAGCTTTTCCAGCGCCGTCGCTACGCGTTTTTGCGCCGTGTCGTCATTTACGCCGAGCGACGCGCCGACATCGCGCAGGGACCGGCTCTCGTAGTACCGCAGCAGCAGCGCGGTGCGATCCGATTCACGCAGCGAGAGCAGGGCTTCATCCAGCAACGGCACCAGCGCGTTGAAGGCGGGTTGGTCCTCGGGAGTTTTCATGGTCGTGCCCAATTCGGCGGCGGTCTGTTCACGGCGACGGCGGCGCAGTTCGCCGCGCAGCCATGATTTGGATTCGAGCAACGCGGTTTTGTGCAACCACGCGGGCAGCGAATCGTCCGGCGCGAACCGCCACGCCTTGCGCGCCAGCGCGGTGAAGACGTTTTGGGAAATCTCCTGTGCGCCGCCGGCATCGCCGACTTTGCGCATGGCCGTGGCAAAGACGAGGTCAATGTGCCGGCGCACGAGGTCGCGAAAGGCGTTTTGGTTCCCCGCCCGGGCGAATTGTTGCAACCACTCGAAATCAGACTGCCGCTCGTTCATTTCATCCGTAGGCTGCCGCCGGCTGGGGAAATCCGAAAATTATTTTCGGAGGCCGTGTTCCATCAATTGGATTCGCACGCCGCCGATTTCACGCAAACACCAGCCGGCAGATGATGATGGAAGCAATCACGCCTATCGCGTCCGCCGTCAAGCCCGCGATCACGGCGTAACGCGTCCGCTTCACTCCGACCGAGCCGAAATAAACCGCCAGCACATAGAACGTCGTCTCCGTGCTGCCGTAAATCGTTCCACCCATTCGGGCGATCAAACTGTCCGGCCCAAAACGCGTCACCAATTCGGTGAACATGCCGAGCGTGCCGCTGCCGCTCAACGGGCGCATCAGCACCATGGGCAAAAGATCGGAGGGAAAACCAATGGCCGTCATCGCCGGCGAGAGCGCTTTACTCAGCAGGTCAATGCCGCCGGCGGCGCGAAACATCCCGATCGCCACTAGCATCGCCACGAGATAGGGAATGATGCGAATGGCGACGTCGAAACCCTCCTTCGCGCCGTCCACAAATTCCTCATAGACTTTTACGCGCCGCAAGGTGGCGTACAGTGGAAACGCGGAAAGCAACAGCGGGACTGAAAGTTTGGAGATCGAATCCACGATGCGGACAAAAAGCGTTTGCTTCGCGACCGCTTCAGAAATCTCCAACCCGAACATCGCCGGAAAAGCCAGACGGGCGAACAGCCACAGGAAGAAGACGAGATACGCCAACATGATCACCAAGCCCCACCACGGCAGTGGCTGCAAAGTCGCGGATTCTTTCACCGGCGATTTGTCATTTGCTGAGTTCGCCGTCGCCGGCTCGGCAGATTTCGTTTCAACGTTCGGTGTCGAGGCGACGGGCGGCAACCGAAACATCGGCAGTCGCGCCAGAATTTTGGCCATGATTACCGCGCCGCACGCCGCGCAGGCCGTCGAGAGGATCGCCGTGCCGACGATGGCCGTCGGGTTCGTGGATTTGTTCGCGGCGAGAATCGCGATGGCGGTGACCGGAATGAGTTGCACGCCGCTGGTGTTGATGGCGAGGAAAGTGCACATCGCGTTGGTGGCTGTGCCGGGGTAACGATTGAGCGATTCGAGGTCTTTCATCGCCCGCAGGCCGAGCGGCGTGGCGGCGTTGCCGAGGCCGAGCATGTTCGCGGCGATGTTCATCAGCATCGAACCCATCGCCGGATGTTCTGGTGGCACTTCAGGAAATAACCGTCGCATCAACGGGCGCAAAATCCTGGCCAGCAATGCCACCAAGCCCGCGCGCTCCGCCAGCCGCATGATGCCGAGCCACAACGCCATGATGCCAATGAGCGAAATAGAAATCGTGACAGCGGTGCCGGCCATCTCGAAACTTTTGTCTGCGACCTCCTTCAACGTTCCCTGAAGCCCGCCGATGATCACGGCGCATGCAACCAAGCCGAGCCAGATGTAGTTGAGCATGGCTAGAGGCTATACAGGCCGGTGGAAGAATCAGCGAAAAAATTTTATGAGGCAGCCGCGTCTGATTCCGACCCGTGGCCTCGATTGTTTCACCCGTCATTTCCAGAACCAGGTCAGTGTCGGCGCGACCGCGAGCGCGGGCAGAAAATCCGCCAGTTCGACTTTTTTGAAATCGAAGATGACGAGCGGAATCGTGCAGAGCAGCAGTCCCGCAACCACGCCCACGGATTCAAGCAGTCCGTGCGTGCGCAGAAAGGGTTCGAGATAAAGATTGCTGCCGCTCGCGATCACGGCTTGAAAAACGAACACCGGCAACGCGGAAAGCATCGCTCCGACCCCAAACCAGCGCGCGAAGCCGATCATGGCCAGCGCGTCCATCACGGCTTTGACGGCAAGCGGTTGGAAATAACCGGTCAAACCATCCTGCATCGCCCCAATGAGGCCGAGAGGCGAGGCGCAGAAAAGTATGGCGCACGCCGTGAGGCCGTTGCTGAAACGCCGCGGGTGGTCGGGCTTGGTGGACTCGATGAGTTTGCGGGCGTATTGGCCGAGATGGTTCGAAGCGGCCTGGAGGCGGAGCAGTCGTCCGAGAAGTTTTCCCAGCAACACGGCGAGCAATGCGATGGCGATTTGCCGGGCGCATTGAGCAAAGGTGCCGTTGAGATTCCGCCAGGCGAGTTGCAGCCCGTAAAACATGGTGAACACGCCGAGGGCGAGTTTGAAAAACGCCTCGGTCTGCGGCGTGAGCGGGCGGGTGCGGACAAAGCCGATGATTCCGCCGAGCAGGATGCCGATTGCGTTCAAGATGGCGCCAGTCACGCGGGGACTGAAACACTTTGCGCGAACGGAGAGAAGTCAAAAGTCTGGCTGCGCGGATCATTTTCTCCCGGTCGGTCACTTGCATCGTTTCAGTTCGCACCCATAATTAAGTCGTGCAAACGATTGCCATCATCGGCGCATCGAACAACCGTTCCAAATACGGCAACAAAGCCGTGCGCGCTTTTCGCCAGCAAGGCTACGAAGTATTTCCCGTGAATCCAAAAGAGGGACGCATCGAAGGTCTGCCCGCGTTCAAATCCATCGCCGATGTTCCTGTGCGGCCGCAGATGATCAGCGTTTATCTGCATCCGGAAGTCCTGCTCAAAGTCCTGCCGGACATCGCAGCGAAAGGTTGCGATGAACTCTGGCTCAATCCGGGAACGGAATCCGACGCCGTGCTGGCCGAAGCTGAACGGCTCGGGTTGAATGTGATTCAAGCGTGCAGCATCGTGGGCGTGGGAGTTTCGCCGGAAGCGTTTTGATTTTCGCCGGAATTTTTCGCGGGCGAAAGTTGGTGAAATTTTTTCCCTCGCGCAGCTTGCGCGAATCCTCGAGCGGCGTATGTTCGTTGGCAGATTGAGGAGTCCGTTATGAAAATGAAAACCATCAAAGCCGCGGAGCAGCCGAAGCCGTTCACGCCGGGCATCACGAAGGCGATGGTTCGACAGCATGCGTACGCGCTGTTTCGCGACAAACTGCCGGATCATCCCATCACGCTGGAAGACTGGGTGCTCGCCGAAAAAGACCTCGTCGGCGAGATCGAGTTGGACGCCGTGGCAGGCTGAGAAACTTTCTGAACCTTGGTGCGTCGGCGCGGGTGAGAAGCCCCTAGACCGGTTGAACCCGTGTTGGCGCACCAGTTCAGTTTCAACGCGTCGTCAACCTTCGCGCTTTTCTCCCGCCGGGTTCAGCCTGCGCCGCCGCCACTGGTCTGCTTCGATTCACCTTTGAGCAACGCCACGCCGTAGTCGCGGTTCATGCGCGCGATGAAGTCGAGTGAAATTTCCTTCGGACAAACCGCTTCGCAAGAACCCGTCACCGTGCAAGCGCCGAAACCTTCCGCATCCATCTGCGCCACCATAGCCTTCACGCGCTTGTAACGCTCGGGCTGGCCTTGCGGCAGCAGGCCGAGATGCGAAACCTTCGCCGCCACAAACAGCATCGCACTGGCGTTCTTGCACGCGGCCACGCACGCGCCGCAACCGATGCACTGCGCGGCGTCCATGGCGAGGTCGGCGTTCTCCTTGGGCACGGGGATGGAGTTCGCGTCCGGTGCGCTGCCGGTGCGCACGCTGATGAATCCGCCCGCGTGCTGGATGCGGTCAAATGCCTTCCGATCCACGACCAAATCCTTGATGAGCGGAAAGGCCTTCGCGCGGAACGGTTCGACCACAATGGTGTCGCCGTCCTTGAAGCTGCGCATGTAAGTCTGGCATGTCGCGATGCCTTTGTGCGGACCGTGCGGCTTGCCGTTGATGACGCACGAGCACGTGCCGCAGATGCCTTCGCGGCAGTCGTGGTCGAACGCTATGGGTTCTTCGCCGCTGTTGGCGAGCTGCTCGTTCACCACGTCGAGCATTTCGAGGAACGACATGTTCTCGTTCAACTCGGGCGACTGGTAAGTTTTGAATCCGCCCGCGCTCTTCGCGTTTTTCTGCCGCCAGACTTTCAACGTAATTTTCATGGTCAAAGTTTTTTTGCTTTTGCGCCGTTCACTTTCGCGGGCTGCTTCATCAGCGTGTGAAACCCGATCTCGCGCTTCGGTTGTTTCTTCTCGCGCATCAACGCCCGAATGGCATCGAACACCACGCGGAATTGCTTGTCGTATTTTCCCTCCAACGCCGCGAGCTTGCGCGCGAGGCCGGCATTGGACGACAGCATCTGCCGCAACTGCACGAACGCGCGCATGATGGCAATGTTGACTTGAATGGCTTTTGGACTTGCGAGAACGCTCGACAACATCGCCACACCCTGCTCCGTGAAGACATACGGCCGATACCGCCGCCCGCCATAACCCAAACTTGAGGTCACAATTTGTGACCTCAAGTTTGCATTGTTTTCCGAGGGCTTTGATGGAGTTTTGCCACTTGAGGTCACAATTTGTGACCTCAAGATCAAGTTGGTCTCCTCGCTTGAAAGTTGGAACATGAAATCTTCCGGGAAACGTTCCAAGTTTCGTTTCACGGCCTGATTCAGAGTTTTCGTTTCAACGCCGTAGAGTTCCGCGAGGTCGCTGTCGAGCATCACCTTCTCGCCGCGCAGCAAAAGAATTCTCCGCTCGATGCGCGCGGCGGGAATCAAGGCTGTGGTTTGGTTGCTCATGCCGTTTTCATGAGGATGTCACAAATTGTGATATCCTCGCTCGCTCACTTGTAACTCCGAGTGCTCATGTGGACTTCCTCATACACGAGCGGCTCTTTGTTCAACACCGGCGACTTGTCCGGCGCACCGCCGTATTCCCAGCCGGCCACGTAGGCGAACGCATCGTCGCGGCGCTTCACGTCGCCGGGGTTCACGAGGCCCTGCTTCGTTTCGGGATCGTCGGGCGTGTATTGATATTCCTCGCGGAAATGGCCGCCGCAGCTTTCCTCGCGGTGCAACGCGTCGCGGCACATCAGTTCGCCGAGTTCAATGAAGTCGGCGATGCGACCGGCGTTCTCCAACGATTGATTCCAGTCGGCCGCCTCGCCGAGCACATTCACGTTCTTCCAATACTCCTCGCGCAACGCGGCGATGAGCTTGATTCCCTTTTCCAGTCCAGCTTTTGTGCGCGCCATGCCGCAATGATCCCACATCAGCTTGCCGAGTTCCTTGTGGAAGCTCGCCGGCGTGCGCGTCCCCTTGTTGCCGAGAAGTTTTTTTGTGAGCGACTGAACGTTTTCTTCGGCCTGCTTGAAGCTCGCATTGTCCGTGTTCGGGCGTTTGTCCGGCTTCTGCGTCGCCAGATAACCACTGATGGTCGCGGGCAGAACAAAATAGCCGTCGCTCAAGCCCTGCATCAGCGCACTCGCACCGAGGCGATTCGCTCCGTGATCGGAGAAGTTCGCCTCACCGAGCACGAACAGACCGGGCAGATTGCTCATCAGGTTGTAATCCACCCACAGGCCACCCATCGTGTAATGCACCGCGGGATAGATCCGCATCGGCGTCTGGTAGGCGTCCTCGTTCGTGATCTCGTGATACATCGCGAACAAGTTGCCGTAACGCTCACGCACCTTGCCCTCGCCGAGCCGCGCGATGGCGGCGGAGAAATCCAGATAAACTCCGAGGCCCGTCTCGCCGACGCCGCGGCCCTCGTCGCAAACCGTCTTGGCCGCGCGACTGGCGATGTCGCGGGGCGCAAGGTTGCCGAACGCGGAATACATCCGCTCCAAATAATAATCGCGGTCGGCTTCCGCGATGTCCTGCGGCGCTTTCTTGCAATCTTCCTTTTTCTTCGGCACCCAGACGCGGCCGTCGTTGCGCAACGATTCACTCATCAACGTGAGCTTGGATTGATAATCGCCGCTCACCGGAATGCACGTCGGATGAATCTGCGTGTAGCACGGGTTGCCGAAACACGCGCCGCGCTTGTAGGCGCGCCAGATCGCCGTCGCGTTCGAGCCGCGCGCGTAGGTCGAGAGATTGTAAGTGTTGCCGTAGCCGCCCGTGGCCAGCACCACCGCGTCGGCATTGTGCCGGGTGATTTCACCATTCCGAAGATCGCGGACGATGATCCCTTTCGCGTGGCCATCCACGACCACGAGATCAAGCATCTCGGAGTGCGTGAAAGACTTCACCGCGCCCTGACCGATCATCTTGTTCAACGCCGAGTAAGCGCCTAGCAAAAGCTGCTGTCCCGTCTGCCCGCGCGCGTAAAACGTGCGCGAAACCTGCGCGCCGCCGAACGAACGGTTGTCGAGCAAGCCGCCATACTCGCGCGCGAACGGAACGCCCTGCGCCGCACATTGGTCAATGATGTTCACGGACACTTCGGCGAGCCGATGCACGTTCGCCTCGCGCGCGCGAAAGTCGCCGCCTTTGATCGTGTCGTAGAACAACCGATGAACCGAGTCGCCGTCGTTCTGATAATTCTTCGCCGCGTTGATGCCGCCCTGCGCGGCGACCGAGTGCGCGCGGCGGGGAGAATCGTGGAACACGAAGTTGTGAACTTCGTAGCCGAGTTCCGCGAGCGTGGCGGCGGCGGACGAACCCGCCAGGCCCGCGCCCACGACGATGATCTTGTATTTCCGTTTGTTGGCCGGGTTGATGAGCTTGGTGTTGAACTTGTAGCTCTGCCACTTCGAGGCGAGCGGGCCGGCGGGGATGTTGGAATTCAGCGTGGCCATGTTACTTCGTCTCCTTTCCGGCAGGTGCGGCGGACTCGATAAGCGCGGGTTTGTTCAACTCACCGATCTTTTCCTTCGCGTAATCCGCGCCGATGACGCGCATGTAGATCGCAATCGGAATCAGCGCGTAGCCGATGAAGATCGCGATGCTCGCCGCCTTGGCGAAACACTGGATGCGCGGAAACCAGGCGTGATTCCGCAGGCCCAGCGATTGAAACATCGCCGCGAGTCCGTGGCCGAGGTGAATGAACAGCAGGGCTTGCGCGATCAGGTAAAAGAGCGAAACCCACCAGACTTGAAAGCCGAGAATCATCATCGCGTAAACGTCCGGCACGCTTTCGCCATGCAGAACAGTTTTGAGTTTCGTGAAATCGCCGACGCCGTTGATGCCCGGCAGCAGCACGGTGAAGTGCGCGAGGTGATAAACGATGAACGCGAGAATCACCAGCCCGCTGCCGAGCATGTAACGCGATTGCCAAGTCGAGCCGTAGGAGTCGCCGCCCGCGTAGCCGACCGGTCGCGCGGCTTTGTTCGCGAGAGAGAGTTGCACCGCCGTGATGATGTGCAGCACCACGAGC
>SCTL01000028.1 GCA_004297495.1 Verrucomicrobiota bacterium | reverse complement strand
TGCGCAGAAAAAACGCGCCGATCTCGAGCATCCATTCCGTGGCCGGCAGACCAAACGGCGCGCCACACACTTGGCGAAATAGTTTCATCATCTCGGCGTTGGGCAGAGGATCCGGCGCGCACAAGTTCACCGGGCCGGTGATTTCTTCGTGCGCAATAATCCATTCCGTGGCCCGGCAAAAATCTTCGACATGAATCCACGAGACGAATTGTTTTCCGCTGCCCTGTCTGCCGCCGAGGCCGAATCGCGTCAGCCGGCGCAACACCGGGAAGACGCTGTTGCGTCCCAACCCGAGCACCATGGAAGTGCGTAGCGCTACTTTGCGCGTCTTCGGTGTCTTCGCTTCGCCAAGCGCGCGCTCCCAAGCCTGCGCAACTTGGACGGAGAATGCGTCCTTCGCTTCGGTGGCGGAATCCATTGCCTGACTCGACTCGTCGTGCGGCGGGCCGAATGTGTGTTGATACACTGTGGCCGTGCTGGAATTGAGCCACACGCGCGGCGGATTTGTGCAACGCGCAATTGCCTCGCCGACTACGCGCGTCGAGTTCACGCGCGACTCCATGATCTCGCGGCGGTTCTTCGCGGTGTAGCGGCAGTCCACCGAGCGCCCCGTCAAATTCACCACGGCGGTCGCGCTCTCCAGTTCACGCGTCCAATCGCCCGGTGACTTCGCGTCCCACGCCACTTCCCGCGCGCCATCAGTTCGCGATTTCAGCGAGCGCGAGAGGACGACGACTTCCCAATTGAGCGCGGCAAAATGTTTTGCCAGTTCGCCGCCGAGAAATCCGCTGCCGCCGGCGAGAATGATTTTCTGTTTCATGGCAATTCAAAGAAGGTTGTGTGTCGGTGAGTCGTTGGGGATTGTCGTTCGAGTTCACATCGGCCACTGAAACAGTAACGGTTTTTGGCAAACCAGCGATAAGTGAAGTTCCCCAACCAGTGCAAACCGGGAAGATCAAGCAATGCTCCCAGCCACCAGAGCCACCAGACGGAGCGAAACAAAACAATCCACGCATCCACACCGCCGACTACTCTTCCGTTCGCGAGAAGAAGCCTCATCTCGTCGCGCAGATCGCGTTCACTGAGTTTCAATCGTTCGCTCGTGCGGGGGGTTTGCAGGGGCAGCCAGTGATAGCCGCGTCGCGCGAACAAACCACTCCAACGTCGCGCTCCGCGAACACAGAACTTGCATTCGCCGTCGTAGAAAACCCAGCCGGCGGGTGGCTTGGCGTTGTAGTCTGTAATTTCCGTATTCACAGAAAGTCACTCGCAAATAAAAAGCAGCGGTCAGCCGCTGATGCCTAATAGCTTTCGGATCTTGTCGCCGGCTTTCACGAATTTGGTCAGCGAGCCGGTCGGCCATTGACGGATTTGCCCATACCAGGCGGTCGTCGTGTCGAAGAACTCGGCGAGGTCGCGGAGCTTTTGTTCTGTGTATTTGTCGGTAGCCTTGTCCTTTTCGGCCTCGGCGATGCACTCGCGCAACATGCGTTCGGTGGGATCAATCTCGCGCTTCTTGCGTTCGTCCAGCACCACGCGGAACATTTCCCAAACGTCCTTCATGGATTCGTAATGGTCACGCGAATCGCCCAGCACATGCACGCGCCGCACGATGCCCCAGCCTTGGAGTTCCTTCAGACTGTTGCTCACGTTCGAGCGGGCGACGTTGAGCGCACCGACGATCTCCTCGGCGTTCAGCGGCTTCTGCGACATGAAAAGCAGGGCGTGAATCTGCGCCACGGTGCGATTGATGCCCCAGCGCGTGCCCATCTCGCCCCAGTGGAGGATGAACTTCTGTTGAACTGGACTGAGCTTCGTCATATTCCTTTATTTCTGTCTGGACAGAAAATACAAAAACCTCTCGCATCTGTCAAACGCTATTTCAGGACGCGGAGGTGAATTCCGGTCATTGTCCCCGCAAATTCTGTGAATGGGTCGAACTTGTAGCTGGCAAAATTGGATTGAAAGCCCGGCGCACCACGCCACAGTATCGGGCATGTCCCACGGGAAATTCATCCTGCTCACTGGCGCTACGCGCGGCCTTGGCCGCGCGATGGTGGATGGATTTGTGCGCCTCGGGCACAAGGTCGTGGGCTGCGGACGATCGAGTCGCGACGTCAGGAAACTACGCGAGCAGTTTGGCGAGCCGCACGATTTTTACGCCGTGGATGTCAGCCGCGATGACGAGGTGAAATCCTGGGCCAGCGTGGTATTGGCAGCGCACGGCGCGCCGGACCTGGTGTTGAACAATGCCGGCTTGATCAACAAGAACGCGCGGCTCTGGGAAATCGAGCGCGAGGAATTTGACGCAGTCATTGACGTGAACATCAAAGGCGTGGCGAACGTGATCCGGCATTTTGCACCGGCGATGTTGGAGAAACGCGCCGGCGTGATCGTGAATTTCAGTTCCGGCTGGGGGCGCTCGGCGGATGCGGAAGTCTCGCCGTATTGCGCGAGCAAATGGGCGGTGGAGGGTTTGACGCAATCGCTCGCCCAGGAGTTGCCCTCCGGCATGGCGGTGGTGGCGCTGAATCCCGGGATCATCAACACCGACATGCTGCGCAGCAGTTGGGCGGGCGCGGCCAGCAATTATCCCAGCGCACAAGAGTGGGCGACCGCGGCGGTGCCGTTTCTCCTGAAAATCTCCGCGAGCGACAATGGCAAGCAGCTTACCGTGCCGATTCACGGGGCGAATGACTGAAATTCTTTGACCGTCGGGCGTTGGCTCTCTAGCTTGAGAGCGTGGCGAACGCGGGTCAAAAAAAGAAACGCAAGGGAATGCTGTTGGGGGTCGGACTCGACTCTGACGGCCACAAACGCGTCACCACCGGGCCGAACTTCGCGCTCGTCGGTGGCAGCAAGGACACGCACGAGCAGATGACCGAGAAGGCCATCAAGATCAACGAGAAGCTTAAGGCTCGCGGCAAACAACTTCACGAAGTCAGCCACACTGAGTTCGACGATATCGCCCAGGAAGTCGGATTGAAACGGGCTGACACAAAACGCAACTGACCATGCCTGGCGACTACAATCCCTATCTTTTCATCCTCGTGATGGCGCTGGCGGCGATCGCCTTCGCGGCCACGCCTCTGTTGCTCGCGTGGTTGTGGGCAAAAAAGTTTTCGC
>SCTL01000296.1 GCA_004297495.1 Verrucomicrobiota bacterium | reverse complement strand
CTTGCAGTCCGAGCGAGACGTTGTTCGACCACGACGCGGCGTTCGTGCCGCCGTTGCCCGCGCCGTAATAAATTTTCACCGTGGGAAATTGTCCGCCGGTCGAGAGCACCCGGCCGTTCAACGTCGCCGTGGTCGCCGCGATGCCCGTGGCTGCGAGATTCGTCACCGACGGCGGATTCGTCGCGCCGCCGGAATAATGGAGCACGACGGAATTGCCGACCGTCACGACGGAATAGGAACTCGCATTGGTCGGCGTCGTTCCAGTCCAGACGGGCGTGGCGTTGAAGCCGCCCACGACGCTGGCTGAACCGCCAGTGAGAGCGAAGAGCGTGTAATCGAGTTGGTCCAGACTCGCCCCGCACTTGATGCCGATGCCCGCGCCGCCGCAGGTCAGGACGCTGCTCGCGCCGTTCAAGACGATCCGGTCATTCGCGCCGCCGGCGGAGCTGCTCAAGTCAAACTGCGCCGACGCGCCGGGGGTGAAGGTGAGATTGCTGGTGAAGGTGTTCGTGCCGATACCGCCATCCGTGCCGGCAAAAATTTTCGAGGCCGAACCCGTCGTGACCGCGCCGTTGTTCGTGCCGCTGCCCAGCAGATTCTGGCTCGCGCCGAGCGTGAAGCTGATGGCGGAGACATCGAACGTCGCAGCGCTGTTCACGGTGATGTTGCCGCTGGCGAGCGAGCCACCCGCGCCCAACGTCAGTGTGCCGCCGCTCACAGTCGTATTCCCGGTGAAAGTGTTCGCGCCGGAAAGCGTGAGCGTGCCCGCGCCGGTTTTCGTCAAGCCACCGCTGGTGTTCGCGGCCAGCACCGGCGAGTTCGCACCCGCGCCCGTGCCGCCACCGCCGTTGAATGTGACGGTGAGCGCATCGCCGCTGGCGTAGCCGCTGCCGGGACTGGTGACGAGGATGTTCGTGATGACGCCGCTGGCGAAATCAACCTGCGCGATGGCCGTCGCGCCCACACCGCTGCCGCCGCTGATCGAAACAAACGGCGCGCCGATGTAGCCCGAGCCGCCGTTGGTCACGGCGATGGAACTGACGCCGTATCCCGCCGGCGCGAGCAACGGCTGTGCGATGGTGATGGCCGCGCCGTTGTCATCAATGATCGCGCCGCCGCTGTAAACATACGCGCCGGAAATCACGTTGGGAAAATAGGCGGCGTTGGCGGCGGCGGCTTTCAGCGTGCCGCCGCTGAAGTTGAAGAGCGTCGTGCCGTTGGCGGGCGCGGGATTGTTCACGCCGCCGATCTGAAGCGTGCCGCCGCTGTTCAGGTTGATGATGCCCGTCTGCAACGCGCCGGCGCTGCTGAACGGGTTGTAGTTGACGATGTAAGTCGTGTTCGCCGGGCCGATGATCGTGCCTCCGTTGTAGAGGTTCAAAACGCCGAAGCTGCTGCCGCTGCCGTTCCACAGGAATCCGATCGTGGAGTTGGCGGCAGTGCCGGAGAGCGTCATCGTGCCACCGGAAACATTGAGCGCGCCAAGCGAACCGATGCCGCGCGCAATCGTGACGTAACCGCTGGAGACATAATTGCCGCCGCTGATGTCCATCACGCCGACCGAGCCGGTGAGGTCGCTGCCGACGCCGACTTCGTTGACGGTCAAAGTGCCGCCGGAAAGATTGTAATAGCCGTAGCCGTTCGCCGAGCCGCCGAGCCGGAAGTCGGCGATGTTGGCCGCCTGCGCCTGCGTGAGCGCGCCGCCGCTTTGGAACACCGCGCCGGGAGCCGTCGCGTTGCCGCCGATGGCGAGGTTGTAATTGGTGACGTTCGCGCCCGGCAAAATGTTGAGCACCGCCGGTGTGCTCGCGACGTTGCCCACCGTCATCGTGGCCGCCGCCGCCGCGCCACCACCACCCACGCTGGCGAGGGACAGCGTGCCCGCGCTCACGATGGTCGCGCCGGAATAAGTGTTCGCGCCGCTCAACACCAGTGTGCCGCCGCCGAGCTTGG
>SCTL01000295.1 GCA_004297495.1 Verrucomicrobiota bacterium | reverse complement strand
ATCCTGACCGCGCCGGCCGGCTGGCGTTTCAATCCCGGTGTGGGCAGCGTCAACTTTCAGGGAAGCCGCGACATCACCGCCGCCAGCCTTGTGGTTGCAAGCAATGCCGTCACGGTCACATTCTCCGTTGGAGGGGCGGGCAAAGCCGACATTCTCACCATCAGCGGTCTGCAAGTGCAGACGCTCGATGGCGCCGGTGTGCCGGACGCCGGCTACATTCTCCGTCTCTCCGGCAATCCTGGTTCGGCAGTGATCGCGGGCCTTGTCAATGATTCCACCACGTTCGGTTTGCTGAACACAATTCCTGGCGCGGGAAGAATTCTCGCCATGGCCACGCAACCCTCGCCCACGGCGCAGGCCGGCGTGGTGTTCGCGCAACAGCCCTCGGTGGACGTATTGGATCAATTCGGCAACTGGTGTTATTTCGACGCGACCACCGTCGTGCGCGCGACTCGGCTGGCGGGCTCGGGCACGTTGCAGGGCACGACCAACGTCACCGCCGTCGCGGGCACCTCCGACTTCACCGATCTCTCGCACAACGTCGTCGGCACGATCACGATTCTCTTCACCGCCACCAACATGACGAGCGTGACTTCCGATCTGATTGTCATCGGCCCCGGCCCGGTGAGTAAGCTCGCGTTCACCACGCAGCCCGGCGGCGCGGCCGTCGGAGTTCCTTTCACCACCCAGCCGGTCGTGAAGACGCGCGATCAATTCGGCAACGACTCCACTGCCGGGCTGGCGGCGAATCAAATCGTCACGATGTCGCTCACTGCGGGCACGGGAGCTTTGCTCGGGACAACCAACGTGGACATCGGCACGAGCGCGGGGAACGGCCTCGCGAACTTCACTGATTTGCAAATCACCGCCACAGGCACGAACAAACAACTCACCGCAAGTTCCTCGGGATTGAGCAGCGCGTTGAGCAGCGTTTTCAGCGTGCAATCCGGCGCGTTCCACAAACTTCAAGTGCTGGTGCCGGGCGAAACCTCTGCGCCGGGCACACCCACGGGCAAGGCCGGAACGCCGACCGCGCGCACTGTGGGCGTGGCGTTCAACGTGACTGTGAACGCGGTGGATGACAACTGGAACTTGATCAACGACGTGACCGACACCGTGGGCATCACCTCGTCGGACGCCAACGCAGTGCTGCCGGCGAACGCGGCGCTCGTAGCGGGAACAAAAAACTTCAGTGTCACGTTGAAAACGGCTGGAAGCGCAACCGTCACCGCCAGCGACATGACAGACGGCACCAAGACGAACAATGCGAGTTCGAGCATGACGGTGAACGGCGGTACGTTCGCAAAGTTGCAACTCCTGATGCCCGGCGAAACCGCTGCGCCAGGCACGACCAGCGGCAAAACGGGCACGCCCACTCCGCAAACAGCAGGAACACCTTTCAACATCACGGTCAACGCCGTGGACGCGAACTGGAATTTGATCAGCACCAACGACACGGTGGCGATCACTTCGAGTGACGCGAATGCGCTGTTGCCGACGAACGCGGCGTTGGTCGGCGGCACAAAAACTCTGAGCGTTACGCTCAAGACCGCCGGCAGCGCCACGGTGACGGCCTCAGATGTCACACATGCGGGAATCACCAACAACACCAGCCCGGTGACGACGGTGAGCGCAGGCGCGTTTAGTAAACTGCAACTGCTCGTCCCGGGCGAAACCGCCGCGCCGGGAACGACGAATGGCAAGACTGGCACACCCACTGCGCGCACGGCGGGCGTGGCCTTCAACGCCACTGTCAACGCCGTGGATGCGAATTGGAACGTCGTGACGAACGTCAGCGACGTGATCGGAATCACTTCTTCCGACGCCAACGCCACGCTGCCGTCGAACACAGCGCTGGCCAACGGCACGCAAACTTTGAGCGTGACACTTCGCACTGCGGGCAACGCGACCGTGACGGCCAGTGATATCACCGACAACACGAAGAGCGCCAATACCAGTCCAACGATTGCGGTAAGCGTCGGC
>SCTL01000294.1 GCA_004297495.1 Verrucomicrobiota bacterium | reverse complement strand
GCTCTTCCGATCTGCCGGCGCAGCGGATGACCATACCGTTTTGATCCTCGCGAACACCGTGTCCGGTGGCGCGGCCAGCCGCGAGGCGCTGTACGCGGCTTCGTTCGGGTTGACCGTCGAAGTCGCCTCGGCGGCCCAATGGTCCGCCAAGACCTCCGCTGAGTTCGGCACCTACATCGCACTGATTCTGGGCGATGCCACATGTACCTCACTATCAGCCGCCGCCGCCGCCCAAGCGAACCGCGCTGTCTGGGGCCCGGTGGTCAACGGCAACGTCATCATCAATGGCACCGACCCGGTCTATCATCAAAGTCAAGGTGGTGACTCGTTGACGGCCGGCTCGGTTAAGTTTGCCGCGGCAAAAACCAACCGCACGGGGCTCTATGTCTCCCTGAGTTGCTATTACTCCGGCATCAGCACCTCCGCGAATCAATTGGTGCCGCTGCTGGACCCGTTTGGCGAATTTCGGGTGAACGGCGTTGGCTGTTTCAACACGGCTCACATCGTCGCCACGCATCCGGCCTTGACGGGAATAACCGATGCCACGCTTTCAGGTTGGACCTGCTCGGTGCATGAAGCTTTCTCTGTTTGGCCCAGCAACGATTTTCAAGTGCTGGCCATCGCCCAAGGTATCGGGACCATTTACACCGCCTCCGATGGAACAGTCGGCACACCCTACATCTTGGCACGCGGCGTGACGGTTATCAGCGCCATCGCCCTTGATCCCCTTGAGGCCACCAACGAAGTCGGCACCGCCCACACGGTCTGTGCCACGGTGACTACCAACGGCGTCCCGGTCGCAGGCGTACCCGTCACCTTCACCATCGTTGCCGGACCGAACACCGGCTTGACCGGCACTGCGCCGACCGACTCAGCCGGCGTGATCTGCGGGACTTGGACGTCGGCTAGCGTTGGTGTGGATACGCTTCGCGTGGAAGCGACCATTGATGGGAAAGTGCAATTCAGCATCGCCAAGAAAACTTGGATTCCAGTGTCCAATCATGCGCCTGTGCCTGTCGGTTACGACGGCTTGGTTGTGGACGCCGACGGCACCACTTGCACCGCTAGTGTCTCTGCCGATGCTGGCTCCTTCGACCCGGATTCCGGTGACTCCATCACTAATACCGTCGCCACGCCACCGGGCCCGTACCCGTTGGGCACCAACAACGTCATCCTTTGCGTGACCGACACGCATGGCGTTACCAGTTGCACCAACTCGGTGATCATCGTGCGGGACGTGACGCCTCCGGACATCACCTGCCCGTCAGACATCGTCGTGGGCAATGATCCCGGACAATGCTCGGCGGTCGTTACTTATAGTCCTGCCACGGCCACGGACGCTTGCAGCCCCAACTGCGGCATTAATGTGAACATCTACTCCGGTTTCGGGGGAACTGGCGGCGGAGCACCCTATTCCGGTCTGGTAGGATCATTTACTGCCACGAGTGTGTCGTTCGCCACGGACACTGGCTACAGTTGGCATCCGTTCGGTTTGACCGATTTCGGTGCAGACATCAACGGTTGCCTTACCGTAGCCGCGGATGGTGTCTACAGCTTCGCCCTGGATTCCGACGACGGCTCATTGCTGTTCATTGACGGAAACCTGGTCGTAGATGCCGGCGGTGTTCATCCGCCTGGCGCTGCCAGCGGCTCCGCGAGTCTCACAGCTGGCGTGCACAGCTTTGAAGTCCAGTTCTTCGAATGCTGCGGCGACCCGGCCGGCGTTGACTTGTCGCTGCCAGCTGGTGTCACCTTCGGCGGCATCATCCCGCCCACGGTCGTATGCGACCCGCCCTCCGGCTCCACGTTCCCGGTCGGCACCAACGTCGTCACCTGTTGCGCCACTGATGCCGCTGGCAACAGCAACTGCTGCAGCTTCAACATCGTCGTCGAAGACCGCGAAGCCCCGGTGGCGGCCTGCCGTGAAGGCGTCAATCCTTCCGGCAAGAAGATTCCCGTCGCGGGCAAGAATCCCGCCAGCGGCCAGAATCCCGATGGCTACTATCAACTCTTGTCCAAGGACAACTGTGACTCCGACCCGGCGATTTATCTCGCCGACAACGGCAGTTCGTTCGTCGCCGGACCGTTCCACAGCGGCGACGTCATCAAGCTGACCCAATCGCCCGGCAAAACGCCGAGCCAGGATCCGGCCCCCGCGCCGATCGTTGCGCACCTGCACTTCAAAGGTGACGGCTTGCTCTTCGCTATTGATGCGAGTGGCAACAAGTCCGAAGTCTCGCTCTGTTTGGTGCCGCGTCCGCCTAAATAACTGACGCGTCGCTCGACCTCCCACACCCGGCAGGGTTTCGCAAGAAACCCTGCCGGTTTTGTTTTCAGTCGAACGTCCGCGTCGGCAAGCTGCGGCACCCAGCGCCACCTCACGGCCTCGGCGCAGAACGGCTGACGCAGAACGTTGCCAGCACCGCCCCGGCGCGCGTAGGGTCGTTCAGACAAATTGTGCCCTCGCGGATTCGCGCCACGGGATCGCCTTCGCGCTGCAAGGGTGACATGTCCGCCAGCGATTTCGCGTAGGAGAAAAAATCGGCGCAGCTCGCGGCGCGAACCTGCGCCAGGTTCAGCAACCGGAACATGCCGTGGCTGCCCGGCGCGACGTGCTTCATCAATCCCACCGTCACCCGGCCCATCGTGTAACGCGGATTGATCTCGACGATGGGCTTCAAGCGCACCGCGCCGGCCGCGTCGCGATAGACGAACGCATCAATCCCCAACGGCCCAAGGAAACCGACAGCGCGCAACTCCGTTTCCAATCGTGAAAAAATCTCCGCAAACAAATCGTGCAACCGCGTCGCAATGTCCGGCGGCTCGCGGAACCGCTCGACGATCTGCGGCGGAATCCGCCGCTCAAATTTCGGCGCGGCCCAATTGCCGAGGAACTGCCCCTTTGCATCCGTAAGCAAGCCCGTGTAGCCGCAAAGCTTTAATCCATCTGTCGTCATCTCCAGTTGCGCCGAAAAATCCGCCACCCGCTCTAGCCACGGCTCGACGACCAGTTCCCGTCCTCGCGCGCACGCTTTCTCCATCCAGCGCCGATGCGTTGGCAGAATCTCCGGCTCGAACAGTCGCATCGCGTTGCTGCCCGCCAGCCCGAGCGCTTCCTTCACGATGATCTTGTGATGTCCACGCGCGCGAATCGCGGCGATGGCGGCGAGCGCGGCCTCAAGCGAGACCACCGCCTCGCCCACCTCCTGTTCTGAACAGAGCCAATTCGGAATTGCCGATGGCCGATGGCCGATGGCCGATTTTTCGGAGAGCAGCCGTCGCAAAAAATTCGCGCTCCACGCTTTCGAGTAAAGCCCGGCAATGCGCTCGTTGAAGCATTGTTCCGCGTTTCGTTTCGAATCGGTCAGACTGGCGAAGAGCGGTGACAACAACTCCAGACTATCCGGCCCCCACGCCCACGGGCGCAAACCACCGAGTTTGCGTTCCTTGAGGTTTTGGAGCGCGGCTGTGGTCGCAGACCCAGCCGCAGCACGTCGAGGTTCGTCAAAGTGCTGCGGCTGGTGCTTCGCACGCCGCCGCGCCCCGACGCTGCTTAACTCCACAAACTCCGGCAGCGAAAAACCCGCGCGCTTGATCTCGCTCAGAAATTCCACTGTGGGCCGGCGCTCCACCAGCACGATGTCATCCTGCCGGCAAAGAAACTGGGGCAGATTTTCCAAATCACGCGCGAGTTGCGCCTGATGTTTCGTCGGATTGAAAGTTTTCCCCTCGGCGATGCGGCCTTCGGCAAATGGATTGAAAACAAAAACTGTCGGCGTGCGGCCTTTCGATTGCGAATAGACGTTCAGCTCCGCGATGAAGTGCGGATCCAATCCGGCGGCGCGACGGCCTTCCACGTTTAACGCGAAACCTTTCGCGCGCTGCGGCGAGAGCGGAAACTTGAGCGTATGGCAAAACGCCTCCCAATCGCTCTCGCTCGGATTCTTCCAGCGCCGAAACCATTTCAGCCCGTAAGCCACGTGGCCGATCTCGTCGCGATAAATCTTTTCCAGCAACTTCGCCGTGTCGCCATCGCCGATCTCGTCAAACGTGCGCGCGAAGTGGCGGGCAAAATCCAGATTCGCCTGCTCGAACGTCAGGCACAGCCCGGCCACGTAATCAATGGGGTGCTCCATCGGCGCGACGCAGCGCCAGAAATATCCGCTCACCGGCAGTTCGCCGAACTCGATGCCGCAGGACTTCATGCGTTCGAGATAGAGCCGCGTGTGTTCCTGCTCGTCCTTGAGGGTTTGCAGCACGCCCTTGCGGAAGGCGGCGGGCGCGTCGGGAAATTTCAGCAGCACAAGCGCCATCAATTCGGTGGCGAGCAGCTCGTGATTCGCAAAGAAGTGCAACAACCTGCCGCGCTCGCTTTGTTTTTCAAGTTGGCGTGTGCCGGGAAAATTGTCGCGCGCCGTGCCGGTGACTTTGAACTGCAACGTCGCAGGCCGCCCCGGCGCTTCCGGCGTCACGAGCGCCGGGCCCGGATGCTCGTCGGTCAGTTGCGCCGGACACCGGAGTTTTTCCTCCAGCGTCGTCGCGAACAATACCGTTTCAGCAAATTCACGCAGTTCCATCTGCGGGGGAAATCTGCCGCAGTTTCCCGGTCGTTGCGAGCCTGGCGTGAGTTCGATTTCCGGTTGAATCGGCGGCGGACGCGCCTATGCTCATCGTCATGCTTGAGCAAATGATTTCCCATTACCGCGTCGTGCGCAAAATCGGCGCGGGCGGCATGGGCGAGGTGTTGCTCGCACAGGACACAAAGCTCGAACGCTCGGTGGCGATCAAGTTGATGTCGGCCAAACTCGCTGAAGATCCGACCCAACGGAAGCGTTTCCAGACCGAAGCCAAGGCGGCGTCCGGACTGAATCATCCGAACATCTGCGTCATTCACGAAGTCGGCGAAAACTTCGATGGCCGGCCATTCCTCGCGATGGAATACATCCAGGGCCAGACGCTCGAAGGCATTCTCTCGCAACGCCGCGTGAAGATTCGCGAAGCCATCAGCATCGGCGCGCAGGTTGCCGACGCGCTCGACGCGGCGCACGCGCGCGGCATCGTGCATCGCGACATCAAACCCGCCAACATCATGCTCGATCAGCGCGGCCAGGCGAAGGTGCTGGACTTCGGTCTGGCGAAAAAATTCGCATCGTTGGACGGCGCGACGACTTCGCTCACCAATTCCGACACGGCGACGGGATTTCTCATCGGCACGCCGCATTACATGAGTCCGGAGCAGGCGCTCGGCGGCGATCTCGATCAACGCTCGGATATTTTCAGTCTTGGCGTGGTGCTTTATGAACTCGTCGCCGGCCAGCGCCCGTTTCTCGGCAAGACCGTCGGTGAAACGATCAACAAGATCATCAACGAAGAGCCGCGCTCGCTCGGGTTGGAGAACCCGCTCTATTCGCCCACGCTCGATGGCATCATTTCCAAATGTCTCGCGAAGAAGCCGGAGCAACGCTACGCCTCCGCGAAAGAACTTGCCGAAGACCTCGCCAAGCTCCGCGCTGCCACCGAGCAGTCTGCGTCCGTAAAAAATATTTCCCCAGCCGACGCCACGTCTGAAGCTGAAACCAAACTTTGGCAACTGGCCGACAAGCAGCGGCGCGGTGATTCCTCATTCACGTTCGCGCGCCGGGTCGGTCTGGTTTTGTTTCTGGTCGTGCTGGCGGTGATTGCGTGGGGCGTGTTTCATTCGACCCGGAACAATGCCGCGACGATCAAACCGGACGTGCAAAAATCCGTGGCCGTGCTGCCGTTTGATAATTTCAGCGCGGAGAAGGACTCGGATTATTTGAGCGACGGGCTGACCGAGGAAATCACCACGGCGCTCTCGCGCATTCCGGGATTGAAAGTCGCCGCGCGAAATTCCTCCTTCACGTTCAAGGGTCGCAAGGAAGATTTGCGCAAGGTCGGCGCGACGCTTGGCGTGGCCACGGTCCTCGAAGGCAGTCTGCGCAAAGCGGGCCGGCAAATCCGCGTCACGGCGCAGCTCGTGAATGTGGCCGATGGTTTTCATCTCTGGTCGGAGACCTACGACAGCAGCATGGAAGATATTTTCGCCGTGCAGGAGGAGATTGCGCGCAAGATCGCGGAGCGATTCGAATTGAAGCCCGGCACGAATCCCGCCGCGAAGCTCGCGAGCCGCCATCAACCCAGCGAGGACGCGCACAAGCTTTATCTGCAAGGTTTGCAGGCCTGGAACGTGCGCACGCCGGCGGAGTTGGAAAAGGCGATTCAGTTTTTCAATCAAGCCGTTGAGAAAGACCCCGCTTACTCCGAAGCCTACGGCGGGCTGGCCTTGTGCTACGTGCTGCTGCCGAGTTATCTGCTGCGTCCGAACAACGAATATTTTCCGCAGGCGCGCGCGGCGGCGGCAAAGGCGCTGGAGCTGGACGCGTATTCTCCGGACGCGCACGCGGCGCTCGGCTTGATCAAGTCCTACAATTATGATTTTGCGGGAGCGGAGGAGGAATTCAAACGCGCCATTCAGGTCAACCCCAACTACGCCACCGCGCATCACTGGTATGGCACGTGTCTGCGCGAATTGGGACGGTTCGACGAAGCCAACGCCGAAATGAAGCGGGCGCAGGATTTGGACCGGCGCTCGGCCATCATCCGTTTCAACGTGATCGCCATGCGGACCTACACGCGCGAATACGATCTCGGCATCAAGGAAACCCTCGAGGCCATGCGAGACTTTCCCGAGTTTCCGATGTTTCACGGCGCGCTCGCCAGCTTCTACACGCTGCAAGGGCGCTATCAGGAATCCATTGATGAAATCCTCAAGGTGCGCGCCGTCGCGACCGAAGGCCCGAACGCGCTGGATGCGCTGGCTTTCAATTACGCCCGCAGCGGCAACGAAGCGCGGGCACGGCAGATTCTCGTCGAGTTGCAGGAATGGAAAAAGAAAGGCTACACGGTCGAAGGCATGATCGGCGGTGTCTATTTCGCGCTAAAGGAATACGACAAGGCCTTCGACCATTGGGAAGCGGCGCTGGACGCGCATGAATCCATGCAGGGCCTGCGCCACGATCCCACGCTCGACGAGGTGCGCAACCTGCCGCGTTTCCAGGCGCTGATGAAGCGAGTCGGACTCGGAAAATGATTCAGGCCGTTCGCTTTCGTTCCAACTCCAGCAGCAACCGCTTCCGCCAAAGCCCGCCGCCGTAGCCGGTGAGACTGCCGTCCTTGCCGATGACTCGGTGGCACGGAATCAAAATGCAAATCCGGTTCATGCCGTTCGCGCGCGCGACAGCACGCTGTGCCGTGGGCTGACTGATGCGGCGCGCGAGTTCGTCATACGAAATCGTTTCGCCATGCGGGATGTTGCGCAACTCGCGCCAGACTTTTTCCTGAAACGGCGTGCCGCGCGGAGCAAGCGGCGTCTTGAATTCGGTTCGCTTGCCGTCGAAGTATTCCGTGAGTTCTTCGCGAAGCTGGCTGAGTAATTCGTGTTTGCCAGGAACGACGGCGCAGCCAAAGCGTTTCTGCATCGTCGCGAGATTCGCTTCCAGCATTCGGCGGTCGGTGTATTCGAGCAGGCAAATTCCGTCGTCACTGGCACCGGCCAGCAGTGGTCCGAGCGGACTTTCGATCATCGTGCAAACAATCCGCGCGCCGTTGACGCGCGCGCGACCCGGCGCTTCACCGAAGGTGCGATTGAAGGCATCGCGAAAGCCGCTGTGTGAATTGAAGCCGCTCTCGAAGACCGCGTCGTCCAGCTTCGCGCCGCTGCGGATTTGCGTGAACGCGCCCGCGAGGCGATGTCCCCGGCACCACGCGACGAAGCTCATGCCGTAGTGCTGCTGAA
>SCTL01000027.1 GCA_004297495.1 Verrucomicrobiota bacterium | reverse complement strand
GACATCATTCCCATGCTTTGTTAACGCTCCAGCAACTGCTTCACACCTGCTTTGTCCGCGGCTTCTGGATCAATTCGTCGGAGTGCGTGGCTCGCATAGCTACACACATTTGTATCGTGATCATGAATCGCGTTCAGTAAGAGTGGGACAGCTGACTTGGCGAGTTTTCCTTCACTAGCCATTAGTGAGAATGCCATGGCAGAACCCAAACGTATTTTTGAATTTTGGTTGGTTAGCCCGTAAGAAATCGATAGACTAGCTTGAGGTCCGATTTGAACTAGAGCGTAAACAGCCTCTTGTGCAATTATGTCATTCGTCAAAAGGTTGAGCACGGCTGGGACCGCAGACGTAGCTGTTGCTCCTAGAACGCGAAACGCGCTGACCGCTTGGTTGCGATCTGGAGTTTGTAGGACTTTGATGAGCATGGGCAGAGCGTTCGTTCCCATCTGTCGGATCGCTTCGCGTGCGTGCTCCTGCTGATCGCCTGGGTTATAGGCTTCGACGAGCCACGCGCTCAACTTCTTACCTTCGTATATTGGCTCAGCGGATTCACTCGCTTGAATCAGACAGGCAAACAATGCTGCGCAGAGAATCATCAATCGCGTAGCACAAGCTACGGTTCGATTATCATCGTTACGTTTTTGAGCGCTTGTCATAGTCTTAAAACTTCAACTGCTCCACCATCCGCACGACCGTTGGGTTGATCACGTCCAGCACCAGCCGCGGCCACACGCCGAGGACGAACATCAGCGCAATGGGCATCGCCAGCAGCGCGCGTTCGCCCAGCGTCAGGTCGGGCAGCTTCGACCATTTTTCATTCAGCGGTCCGTTGAAGACGCGTTGCAAAATCGTGAGGATGAAAATCGCCGTGACCAGCAGGCCGAGCACCGAGAGCGACGCCGAGCACGTCGCCAGCGGGAACACGCCTTTGAAAATCAGGAATTCGCCCACGAACCCGTTCAGCCCCGGCAGCCCGAGCGACGAGAACAGCGCGATGCCCATCAGCCCGCAGAGGATGGGCGCGACTTTGCGCACGCCGCCGAAATCGTTCAGCCCGCGCAAGCCGCCGCTGCGCTGTTCGAGCAGCGCCACGAACCAGAACAGCGTCGCCGCCGTGAGGCCGTGATTGAACATTTGCAGGAACACGCCGTTGAGCGCGGCGGATTTTTCGACCGCGTCGCCGGAATTTTTCGCGACGGCGAACACGCCGAGCAGGCAATAGCCGAGATGGTTGATGGACGAGTAGGCGAGGATGCGTTTGAGGTCGCGCTGCGCGAACGCGGCGCACGCCGAGAACACGATGGTCACGACCGCGAGCGAGAGGAGCACGTTTTGCACGCGCGGCTCGCTGAGTTGCGGCGCGAAGATCGGCAGCACGATGCGGACGAAGCCATACACGCCCATCTTCGACATCACGCCCGTGAGCAGCATCGTGACCGGCGACGGCGCTTCGGCGTAGGCCGTGGGCAGCCAGGTGTGAAACGGCATCAACGGCACTTTCACCGCGAAACCGAGCAGCACGCCGCCGAAAATCAGCAGACACATCTGATGCCCCGTGAACGCGTGGCCGAAAAGTTTCCAGCCGAAATTCGTCGAGAGCGCCTGCGTCAGGCTGCCATTGCGCCCCATCTCCGCGAGTGTCGTGAAATCAAACACGCCCGGCGCGGTGTCTGTCTTTGTCGCGAGAAAAATTCCAAGGAACGCCAGCAACATCGCCACGCTGCCGACCATCGTGTAGATGAAGAACTGTGTCGCCGCGGCTGCGCGTTGCGGCCCGCCCCAGAGCCGCACGAGAAAGAACGCCGGGATCAAACTCAACTCCCAAAAAATAAACCAGTGGAAAAAGTTCAGCGCCGTGAACGTGCCGAACAACCCAGCTTGCAGAAACAGCACGAGCGAAAAGTAGAGATGCGCGCCATGCCCGGTAGGGACGCGTTCCACCGCGTCCCCAATTTTCGCGGAAGAAGTTTGGGACGCGGTGGAACGCGTCCCTTCCATGTTCCACGAGGCCAGCAACGCCATCGGCACGACGATGGCCGCGAGCAGAACCATCAGCAGCCCGAGGCCATCCACACCGACAAAGTAGTTGGCGCCCAGCGCCGGGATCCATTCGTGCTTCTCAACGAATTGGAGTTCACCGGAAGCCGCGTTGAAATTCTTCCACAGCACCAGCACCAAACCGAGTGACAGAAAGCTGGAGATCAGAGCCAGCTTGCGCGCGAGCTGCTTTTGCTCGCCGAGGCCCGCGACGATGATGCCGCTGACCAGTGGCAGCAACGTGATGATCGTGAGTATGGGAAGTTCGCTCACTTCGCACCTCCCCAGATCAGGAACAGCACGAGCGCCACGAGGCCGATGCCGATGATGCGCAGATAATTTTGCACGCGGCCATCTTGCAATCGCGACAGCAAGCCGCCACCACGGGTCACGCCGTCGCAGCCCTGGTCGAAGCCGAGGTTGATCACGAATTTGTCGAACGTGTCACTCACCCAGCCCAGACCGATCATGAGATAAGCGACGAGTGCCACGAGGATGCCCCACAGCCACTGATCGAGGAACGCGCAGGCCTTCGCGGACCACGCGTTGAAGCGGATGACGGTCATTTCGTAAAGCTCGTCAATGCCATACTTATTCGCGAACCACGCGTGCATGCCGAGCGGAAGTCTTTCCAGGACGTCCGGCTCATCGGCTTTCTGAAGGGGCTTGCGACCGTAGAGCCACCCGCCGACGCCAAGGCCGCCGAAGACGACCAGCGACGAAGCGACCATGAGCGAAATGACTTCGGCGGTGAACCCGCCTTCGCTGTGATGCTGCCCGAGAAAAGTTTGAAACCACGGCCAAGCCGGCGTGCCGATGAAGCCCAACAAAATGGCGCAGGCCGCCAGGACAATCAGGGGAACGGTCATGACGGCGGGACTCTCATGGGGTTCTTTGGAGTGCGCGGACTTGTCCGCGCTTTCGTGCGGCGCGACTTGTCGCGCCGACACTGCCGACGAGTCGGCAGCGTGAGAAAGCGGTGACAAGTCACCGCACTCCAAGTGCGCTGCCCGATTCCTGCCAAAGAACACCAGCGCCACTTGCCGCGTCATGTAGAAGGCCGTCAGGAACGCGCCGGCGACGCCAAGATAAAATGGAATTTGCGAAACCGACCAACCGTGGGCCGAATGAAGAATGGCGTCCTTGCTCCAGAAGCCGGAGAACACGAGTGGAAATCCAGCGAGCGCCAACATGCCAACGGCGTAAGTCGCAAACGTCACCGGCATGTATTTCTTCAACCCGCCCATGCGCCGGATGTCCTGCTCTTCGTGACAGCCGTGAATTACCGAGCCCGCGCCCATGAACAGCAGCGCCTTGAAGAACGCGTGCGTGATGAGATGGAACATCCCCACCGCCACGCCGCCGACACCCAAGCCCATCATCATGTAGCCGAGTTGCGAGACGGTGGAGTAAGCGAGGATGCGTTTGATGTCGTTCTGCGCGACGGCGATTGACGCGGCGAAGACGGCGGTGATTGCACCGATCCAGGTCACGACTTGAAGCACGATCGTGTCATTGCTGAAGACGACGGCGTCCGGGCTGCCCGAGTCGTGCCCGACCAGATTCGATGCACTAAGGATGGCTCCGTCAACGGCCATCAACGGATAAACTCGCGCCACCAGAAACACTCCAGCCGCCACCATCGTCGCCGCGTGAATGAGCGCGCTGACCGGCGTCGGACCTTCCATCGCGTCCGGCAACCACACGTGCAGCGGCACTTGGCCGGATTTGCCGACGGCACCGGCGAAAATTAGCAAGCCAATCACAGTTGAGACAGCCATGCCCAAGCTCGTGGTTTTGGCGACCATTCCGAGCAAGGCACTTTGTTCGAGGCAGCCCTTGCCCCCGTCGTAAAACAACAACGTGTTCGCTTGCGAGTAAAGCCACACGATACCCAGCAGCAACGCCACATCGCCGATGCGCGTGGTGATGAACGCCTTTTTCGCCGCCGCCGCCGCGCTGGGTTTGTGATACCAGAAACCGATGAGCAGATACGACGTGAGGCCGACGAGTTCCCAGCAAATGAACAGCAGCAACAGGCTGTTCGCGATGACGACGCCGAGCATCGCGCCGGCGAACAGCGAGAGGAACGTGAAGAAGCGCGTGAAGTTTTCGTCGTGGGCCATGTAGCCGACGCTGTAGATGAAGATCAGCAGGCCGACGAACGTGACCATCACGAGCATCACCGCCGTAAGAGGGTCGAGCACCCAACCAAGTTTGAGGATGCCCGGATTGCCCGCGGCAAATCGCAGCCACTCGAAATTGAAAACATCCCGCGCTCCTTCACCACAGGCGATGGATTGCCGAAGCGCGCAAACCGCAAGCGCAAACGCGATCACCATCGAGCCAATGGCGAGCGACGCGGAGAACTTGCGGC
>SCTL01000293.1 GCA_004297495.1 Verrucomicrobiota bacterium | reverse complement strand
GATCTGCCGGCTGAGCGCGGGTTGGGCCACGCGCAGTTTCGTCGCCGCGCGGGTCAGGTTCAATTCCTCCGCCACCGCCACGAAGTAGCGCAGATGCCGCAGTTCCATGCCGCGACCATATCCGAAAAGCATGGCGACACCAAGAAACAAGGTATTAGCCGCCCCGCGCCGCCACGTTACAACTCACACGGTGAAACAAATGAATGCAAACGCACTGAAGATCGAAGGGCTTGAGCCGGCGGGGACGGACCGCGCGGTGTCCGTCCAGGTAAAACCCGCGACGCGCACCGGCACCCATCGTTCTGCGACGCCGCTCACGCCGCGGAAACGGCGGCGGGCGACACTGGGCTTCGCGCTCGCGCTGCTCGTGCTGGCGGCGGGCTACGGCGGCTATCGTTGGTGGAGTTACGCAAGCACCTGGGTCACGACCGACAACGCCTACGTGGCCGGACACATTCACACCGTGAGCACGCGGGTGCCGGGAACTGTGAAGGAAGTTTTTGTGAGCGAGAATCAGGACGTCGCCGCCGGCGCATTGCTGGCGCGGCTCGATGCGAGTGACTTCAAAGTCAAGCAAGCCGAAGCCCGCGCGCTCCTCGCGCAGGCCGAGGCGCAAGTGGCGCAGGCCCGCGCGCAGATTACGCGCGAGGAAGCCGTGGCCAACAAGGCGCAACTCGACTTTGACCGGGCGGACCGGCTGATCCGCGAAGCCAACAGCCTCATCTCGAAAGCGGAATTCGATGCCGCCAAGGCTTCGCTCGACGCCGCGCGCGGTTCGCTGGGCGCGACGCGCGCCGTTGAACTTGCGGCCCAAGCACAGGTGCAGGTTGCAACCGCGCAACTGGCGGACGCGGAATTGCAACTCAGCTACACGGATATCGTCGCGCCGGCGGCGGGCCGGGTCGGACGCAAAAGTATCGAGGCCGGTAATCACGTGCAACCGGGCCAGGCGTTGCTCGCCGTCGTGCAACCGGAGGTCTGGGTGACAGCCAATCTCAAGGAGACCCAACTCAAACACCTGCGCGCCGGCCAGTCCGTGAAGTTGAGCGTGGACAGTTTGCCGGATCACGAATTCACCGGGCGCGTGGAAAGCATTGCGCCCGCAAGCGGCGCGCAGTTCGCCTTGCTGCCGCCGGACAATGCGACTGGGAATTTCACCAAGATCGTCCAGCGCTTGCCGGTGAAAATTGTTTTCGACGAGGCGAGTGTGAGTGAATTCGCCGGACGCCTCGCCCCCGGAATGTCCGTGGTCGTGAAGGTGAACACGCGCAGTTGAATCCTCGTCAGGAAATGAAAGCCGCAAACTTCGACCTGCGACAATCGCCGCTTGCTCCGGCTGACGGATCGCTGCCTGATCTTGGGGATGAAGCAGACCGGAGCGAGGGGCAATCCTTTTTCCGCTCGGCGCGCGTGCGTCGCTGGATCGCGTTGTGGGGCGCGATGCTCGGCGCGTTCATGGCGGTGCTCGACATTCAAATCACGAATTCGTCGCTGCCGGATATTCTCGGCTCGCTCGGCGCGACGCTTGACGAAGGCTCGTGGATTTCCACGAGCTATCTTGTGGCCGAGATCATCGTCATCCCGTTGACGGCCTGGCTGGCGGACGTGTTCGGCACGCGCCGCTATCTGCTCGTGAACACCGTTTTGTTCCTCGCCTTTTCAGTGGCGTGCGCGTTTGCGTGGAATCTCGGCAGCATGATCGCGTTCCGACTGCTGCAAGGATTCACCGGCGGCGTGCTGATTCCGATGGCGTTCACGCTCGTGCTGAAATTGCTTCCGCCCGGGGAACAACCGCTCGGTTACGGCCTGTTCGGCATGACCGCCACATTCGCGCCGGCGATCGGGCCGACGGTCGGCGGCTGGCTCACGGATAATTACGGCTGGCCCGCGATTTTTTATCTCAACCTGATTCCCGGCTCGCTCATGCTCGCGGCCATCGGCTGGGGTCTGGTGGAGGAAAAAATGAAGCTGTCGCTGCTGCGGCGCGGCGACTGGGCGGGCATCGGCACGATGGCCGTGGGTCTCGGCTCGCTCATCGTCTTTCTCGAAGAAGGCAATCGCAATGACTGGTTCGCTTCCCGCAGCATCACGACGCTGGGTTTGCTCGCGGTGATTTCTCTGACGCTCTGCGTGGTGATTGAACTGCGAAGCGCCGAGCCGTTCATCAATTTGCGTTTGCTGGCGCGGAGAAATTTCGGTCTGGGCGCGGTCGTGAGCATGGCGTTCGGGTTTGCAATGTATGGCGCGACGTATTTGCTGCCGCTGTATCTGTCCCAAGTGCAGGGCTACAACGCGGAACAAATCGGCTGGACGATCATGTGGAGCGGCGCGCCGCAATTGCTGATGATGCCCGTCGCGGCGGCGTTGTTGAAAAAGTTCGACGCGCGCTGGCTGTTGACCGCGGGCCTCGCGGTGTTTGGCGTGAGTTGTTTCATGAACGCCGTGATGACCCATCTCACGGCTTACGATCAACTCAAACTGTCGCAGCTCGTCCGCGCCATTGGGATGCCGTTGACCATCGTGCCGCTCACCGCGCTGGCAACGGGCGGCATCGAACGTGAACAAAGCGGTTCCGCCTCCGCGCTGTTCAACATGTTGCGCAATCTCGGCGGCAGCATCGGCATCGCGCTGCTGGCAACCCAACTCGATCTGCGCGAGAAGTTCCACTCCGCGCGGCTGGGCGAGAGCGTGAGTCTGTTCAGCCCGGCGACGCAGGAACGGATGGCCGCACTCACGCAACATTTTGTCAGCCTCGGCGCGGATTCGGTTGCCGCCGGTCAGCAGGCGCTGGCGGCGTTGGCCGGAACGGTGCGCCGCGAATCGTTTGTGATGGCCTACGGGGATTGTTTTCTGATCATCGGCGTCGTGATGACGGCGGTGATGGTGTTCGCGTGGTTTTGCCGGCCCGTGAAAGGCGCGGTCGGCGCGGCGCACTGAGTCGGCCCGCCGCAACTCGGGTGGACAATCGGGCCGAAGCGTTTATCTTGCCCGCCCGAATATGGCACCGACAAAACTCATCACGGATCAGTCACCCGCGGAACTCGGCTACGCGATGCCGGCGGAATGGGAAAAGCACGCCGCGACCTGGCTGGGCTGGCCGCACAACGAATCCGACTGGCCGGACAAGATTGACACGATCCGCTGGGTTTATGGCGAGATGGTGCGGAAGATCACGCAGGGCGAAATGGTCCGCATTCTCGTGAACAGCAAGGCGGAGGCGAAGTTCGCGGGGAGTTATCTCAAGCGCGCGAACTGCGACATGAAGCGCGTGCAGTTTGTGGTGCATCCGACGAATCGCGGCTGGACGCGGGATAGCGGGCCGATTCATGTGGTGCGGAAACATTCAACATTCAACATTCAACGTTCAACTCCGAAGTCGCGCGCGGCCATCGTTCACTTTCATTTCAATGCTTGGGCTAAATACAAAAACTGGCAGCTCGATACCAAAGTTCCCGAGACGGCGGCGAAACTTTTGAAGCGTCCGCTGTTCGACGCGCAATGGCAGGCCAAAACTCGAAACTCGAAACTCGAAACTCGAAACTTCATCATCGAAGGCGGCGGCATCGAGGTGAACGGACGCGGCACGTTGCTGACCACGGAGGAATGTTATCAGCATCCGACCGTGCAGGTGCGCAATCCGGGCATGACCAAGGCGCAATACGACGAGATGTTCAAAAAATATCTCGGCGTTACGAACGTGCTCTGGCTCGTGGCCGGGCCGGTGGGCGATGATACGCACGGGCACATTGATGACATCTGCCGGTTCGCGAATCACAAGACGCTCGTGCTCATCAAGGAGACGAACAAGCGCGACATGAATTACAAACCACTCGCGGAGAACTGGGAGCGCGTGCAGGACTTGCGGTTGGAGGATGGTTCAAAGCCGGAGGTCGTCGCATTGCCCATGCCCGCGCCGCTTTATTACAAGGACTGGCGACTGCCCGCGAGCTACGCGAATTTCTACATCAGCAACGCCTGCGTCATCGTGCCGACGTTCAACGATCCGAACGATTGCGTCGCGCTCGGAATTCTTGGCGAGTTGTTCCGCGATCGGCCGGTGGTGGGCATTCACGCGGTGGACCTGGTGCTGGGATTCGGTTCGTTGCATTGTTTGACTCAGCAGGAGCCGGCGTGAGGAACTGGAGCCGCCGCTTGCATGGATGTGGCGGGAGTGTTATTACAAGTGCGAACTAGAACAAGCATTACGTGAGAACCAAGCCACCCACCCCGATGAGCGCGACCAAGAAGGCCAAGATCAAGGTATTGATTGTGGATGATCATCCCGTGGTGCGAAAAGGGTTGTGGTCCTGCCTGGATTCCCAGCCGATGCTCAAAGTGGTCGGTGAAGCCTCGAACGGGAATGAGGCCATCCAGAAAATCACCGAACTGGCGCCGGATGTGGTGTTGATGGATATTTCCATGCCGGAGATGGACGGGTTGGCGGTGACGGAAAAACTGCACAAGACTTCACCCGAAGTGAAAGTGTTGATTCTGTCCGTGAACAGCAGTCGGGATTCCGTGTTGCGGATGATTCGCGCCGGCGCGCGCGGTTATATTCTCAAAGACGCGCCGCCGGAGGACTTGGTGCGAGCCATCGTGACGGTGAACGGCGGCGAAGCTTTCTTCAGTCCGCCGGTGGCCCGAATTGCCCTCAACCAATACGTGAGTGAGATGGATGAATCCGATCCAGTCACGCGACTGAGCGATCGCGAACGCGAGGTGCTCGTGTTGATTTCCAGCGGACGCAGCAACAAGGAAATCGCCAGCGTACTCGGCATCGGCGTGCGCACCATCGAGACGCACCGCGAACGCATCATGCGCAAACTCGAGATTCGCAGCGTGGCGGGCCTGACCAAGTTCGCGATTGCCAACGGACTGGTTTCGCTGGACATGGGCTGACGCAGGTCCGCTTCCGTAGCTCGCCGGAACAAATTCCGTATTCACGCCCGTTGCCGGGGTTGCGCGCCGAAGGCGAAGATGCCACATGCTTGGCAGCACAATGATTTTGTCCCCGCGCCAGTTCGGATGGGCGACGGCCAATGATGTTCAACCGGAATACTCAGAGCTCAACCCGCTGATGAAAATACGCGCGCTGATCGTGGACGATCAACTCATCGCCCGCGAGGCGATCCGACGGATGTTAACCACGGAAAACGACATCGAAGTCGTTGCCTTATCCACCACCGGACAGGAAGCGTTGGAAGCCATCAAGACCCACTCGCCTGACTTGGTATTTCTCGATGTGCGTCTGCCGGACATGGATGGCTTCAGTGTGCTGGCGGAATTGCCGCAACAAAGACTTCCCGTGATCGTGTTCGTGACCGCCAATGACGAGTTCGCCTTGCAGGCCTTCGACGTTCATGCGCTCGATTACGTGGTCAAACCCATTTCGCCCGAGCGACTCCAACGCGCCCTCCAACGCGCGCGCGAACATTTGCAGCAGCGCCGCGGCGGCAACATGGATCAACGCCTCGGCGCGCTGTTGCGCGACTTGAAAACTTCTCCGCGCCAGACCGACCGGCTGGCCGTGAAGAGCAGCGGCAAAGTGGTTTTCCTGCGCCTGGCGGACATTGACTGGGTCGAGTCCGCGGACAATTACGTGAAGCTGCACGTCGGCAGCGAATCGCACATGCTGCGCGAGACGATGAACGCGCTGGAGCAGCGGATGCCGGCGGACCGTTTCATTCGCATCAGCCGCTCGGCGCTGGTGAATGTGGAGAAAATCAAGGAACTGCATCCGATGTTTCACGGCGAATACGTGGTGGTCCTCACCAACGGCACGCGCGTCAACCTCACCCGCAGTTACCGCGACAAGCTGGAACTGCTGGGCGTCGGTTGAGCCCGGGCGGAACGGCGCTTGCGGGGCTTTCGACTGCTCGCTACTTTCCATCCGGCTGCGCCCGTAGCTCAGATGGATAGAGCATCTGCCTTCTAAGCAGATGGTCGCGTGTTCGACTCACGCCGGGCGCGCCACTTTCCATTTACGATTTACGATTTACGATTTACGCTCCCGCCCGCGTGTTGAACCTCGAACAACTTTCCGACCTGCTGGAGCAAAATCGCGCCGCCGCGACAGCGCGAGTGAAGGAGTTTGCCATCGGCGGCAAACCCTTCGCGTTCAACTCGCGGCCCGCGATCATGGGCGTCGTCAATCTCTCCGCCGATTCCTGGTATCGCGAAAGCGTCTGCCTCACGACGAAAGCCGCCGTGCAACGCGGGAAAACTTTGTCGGCGCAGGGCGCGGACGTTGTGGACGTGGGGGCGGAATCCACGCTGGCCCACGCCGCGCGCGTGGACGATGCGGGGCAAAACAGCAAACTGATTCCCGTCATCAAGGAACTGCGCGCGTTGAATGTACTCGTGTCGGTTGAGACGTATCAACCCACCGTGACGCGCGCGTGTCTGGAAGCCGGGGCGAACGTTCTGAATCTCACCGGCACGGAAAGCAGCGATGAATTGTTCCGCATGGTCGCCGATCACGATGCAGCCGTGATCATCTGTTACGTGCAGGGAAAGAATGTTCGCGAAGTGGCTGACTTTGATCTGAGCACCGATCCGATTCCGATGATGCACGATTACTTCGCGCGGCAGATTGAATCGGCGCAGCGCAACGGGGTGGAAAAAATTTTCATAGACCCCGGGCTGGGCTTTTACTATCGCAACCTGCAAGACAGCGCGGTGCGTGTGCGTCACCAGATGAAAATTTTCCTGAACACCTTCCGGCTGCGCACGCTGGGCTTTCCCATCTGTCACGCGCTGCCGCACGCGTTCGAGTATTTCGGCGAGGAAGTCCGCTGCGCCGAACCGTTCTTCGCCGTGCTCGCGTCGCTCGGCAAAACGGATTTATTCCGCACGCACGAAGTCCCGCGCATCAAGGCGGTGCTGGATACGTTGCGCGTGTATTGATGCGGTCGTAGCGGCGTCTCGGCAGAGCGCCGCTGATTTCTCTGTGAAGATTGCTGCGCTCTGCCGAGACGCCGCCACGTTACCGCGTGCAGAGAAAGACGCCTTCTTCCCCGGACGCTGTGATCCATTGCCTGCGTACTTCCAAGCGGTGCGCCAACAGCGCGTCGCGAACCCGTTCCGGCGTGTAGCGGTAGGAAAAGAATAGCTGGATGGACTCGCCAGGCTGGAACGCGAACGCCTCGCTCTCAATTTCAATCCGTCGGGCCTGTGTGAAATGAAATCGCGCTGCGATGCGGTTCAGGCCCGAAGTTTCCTCAACGCTAAAACGCAGTTCACCGTCTTCGCGTTCGATGCCCAGATCAAACAGGAAGCTCAGCAACCAGTCGCGCGTGGGTACGTTGTCGTATTGCGGCAGGATGCGTTTCGCGCCGGCGGCGTAATCGTCGCCCGGTGCGAGGTTCGCGCTGAATAGCAGCCAGTCCTGTTCGCGAATCAGTGAGGAAAGCTTTGGCAGAATATCGTCCGGCTCGAAGTTGGGAATCATGCCGAAGAAAGTGATCAGGCGCGTGACGGGTGATGGGTGACGGGTGACGAGAAGCTCAGGCAAATCGTCCGTCGTCGTCAGATCGCACACGAGCGGAAAACATTTTTGTTCCGGCAAAACCGCCAGTGCCGCTTGCCGCGCCGTCAAGACCATTGCCGTGCTCACGTCGCAGGGCGTGTAAGAAATTTCCGCGCGGCGATCCGACAATAATTTCAAGAGTCGCGTGTCCTTCTGGCCGCCGCCGCAGCCGAGGCCAATCACGTGAACGCGATCGGTTTCGATTCTGGAAACGGCTTCGGTGAACGCGCGATCATACGTGGCCGCGCAATCGGCGTCGTTGCGTGAAGGGGAAAACTGCTGGTGCAGCGCGAGCCATTTCTGCG
>SCTL01000292.1 GCA_004297495.1 Verrucomicrobiota bacterium | reverse complement strand
GAGATATTTTCCCGCCGGCCCGCCGATGTCATCGGTCTTTTGCCAGACTTTGAATTCGCGTGAATCTTCCTTCGCCTGCGCGCCGGAAATTTTCTCGGTCATCGCGAGCGCCAGTCCAGCCGGTGCGTGCAGGCCGGGTGCAACATTCGCCGCCGGCACGTAAACCGTCGCGGCGTTATTCAGCCCCAGCAGAATCGGGCCAAGCACCAGCGCGCTCGCCGCCGCGCCGATGAGGATGGCGATCTGCTGATACCTCGGCGTCGCGCCGACGAGGAATCCGGTTTTCAAATCCTGCGAAGTCGTGCCGCCGTTGGACGACGCGATGCACACGATGCCGCCGACCGAAAGCGCCGTCACGTAAAACGCCGGGCCAGTCCAGCCCATCACGAGAAAAATCAGGCACGTGAACAGCAACGTCGCGACGGTCATGCCGGAAATGGGATTTGAGGACGAACCGATTTCGCCCGTGAGCCGCGAGGAAACCGTGACGAAGATAAATCCGAAGACCACGATGAGCAGCGCGCCGAGAAAATTCATGTGCAGCGTGTGCGCCGAAAGAATCGCGACGATCAGCACGGCCACGCCCGCCGCGACGAATTTCATGGAGAGGTCGCGATCGGTGCGGAGCGCGGACGCCTCGTCCGCGCGAATCGAACCGGCCGCCGACTCGCGGACGAGGCGTCCGCGCTCCGCTTGTGGGCGGCGACCAAAGTCCGCCAGCCCCGCGCGGATGCCGTGCCAGATCGTCGGCAGCGAGCGCACGAGACTGATGATGCCGCCCGCCGCCACCGCGCCCGCGCCGATGTAGAGGATGTAGGCGCTGCGCACATCGTTGGGCGACATGGCGGAAATCAGTTTGCCGCCCGGCGGCACAACCGCGCTCATGCCGTCGCCGAAAAATTTGATCAGCGGAATCAGCAGCAGGTAACTCAGCGCACCGCCGGCCATCATGATGCCGCCAATCTTCGGCCCGATGATGTAGCCGACGCCCAGCAGCTCGGGAGAAATCTCGCACGAGATCGAACCCGACTTGAGCGGCGCGCCGAAAACTTTTTCCGGCGTGTCCTTCCACAACTTGAGCGCGTTCATCAGCGTCTTGTAAACCAGCCCGATGCCGAAGCCGGCGAAGATCGCCTTCGCGCTCGGCGCAGCTGCAGTGCCGCGCTTGGCTGCCGCTGCCGCCTCCGCTTGCGCGGATTGCGACGCGAGCGCGCGCGATTCAGCGTCCGCGCCCGCCTTGAGAACTTCGGCGCAGGCTGTGCCTTCGGGATATTTCAGTTCCTTGTGTTGCGCTACGATCAGCGCGCGGCGCAATGGAATCATCATCAAAATCCCCAGCAACCCGCCGAGCAGCGCGACGAGCATCACGCGGCCGATTTCGAGATCGAATCCAAGAATCATGATCGCCGGCATCGTCACGCCGAGACCGAACGCGATGGATTCGCCCGCCGAGCCGGCGGTCTGCACGATGTTGTTTTCGAGAATCGTCGCGTCCTTGCCACCGAACTTCGACCACAGGCGAAACAGCGCGAGCGAAATCACCGCCACTGGAATCGAGGCGCTGACGGTCAACCCGACTTTCAAAACGAGATAAAGCGACGACGCGCCGAAGATCACGCCGAGAATCGTGCCGAGCACGACGGCGCGGAAACTGAACTCGCGCATCTGGACGTGCGGAGGAATATAGGAATGAACGGGAGCGTCGGTCGCGGGTCTGATTTCGCCGGGCATGGTGCGACCACGCTAACGGGACGCGCGCGCGGATTCAAACTGGAAAATGCCCGGTTCAATTTCAGAGCGATGCCAACCTTCGCGACTGAGCGGCAGAGGGCTGCCGCACTCCAGGACGCTGCGCGGTTCTGGCGTCGCGGGTCAACGCTTAGCGTCCTGGAGTGCGCCAGTCCTCTGGCGCATTTCATCGAACGCGTTCGTCGCATCGAGTCACGTGAGCGAACCTCGCGGCTTGCTTCGCGACTCCGCCGCTCGCTACGCTCACGCCGCGCATGAGCGAAGTTTTTGTCATCGGCCACAAGAATCCGGACACGGACGCGATCTGTTCCGCCATCGGCTACGCGGAATTCAAACGCCGCACCGGCCTGCCCGAAGCCGTGGCCGCGCGCTGCGGCGACACGAACGACCGGATTGATTTCGTGCTGAATACTTTTGGCGTGCTCGCGCCGCGATTCGTCGCCGATGTTTCGCCGAAGGTGCGCGACGTGATGCAGACGCACATTTTCAGCGTCACGCCCGAAGCCACCGCCGCCGAGGCGCTCGGGCTGATGGACGATCACGACATCCGCATCCTGCCGGTGCTGGGCGACGACCGCAAATGCCGCGGACTGCTTTCACTTTTCAAGTTGAGCAAGTTTCTCTTTCCCGCCGCGCACAAGGCGATGGAATCGCGCCGCGTCCTGTCTTCGCTCGACAATCTCGCCAAGACCCTGGGCGGAAAACTTCTCTTCGCCCACGAGGCCAAGCGCGAAGAGGATTTGATCCTGATGATCGGCGCGATGAGCCTGGAATCGTTTGCGGAACGCTTGGATAAGTATCCGCGCGAACAACTGGCGGTGGTCGTGGGCGACCGTTGGGACATTCAGAATATCGCCATCCGCGAAGGCGTGCGCGTGCTGATTGTTACCGGCGGATTCAAGATCGAATCGAAGACGCTCGACGCGGCGAAGAAGAAAAATGTCAGCCTGATTTCGTCGCCGCACGACACGGCGACAACGGCGTCGCTCTGTCGCGCGTCCGTGGTTGTGCGCCACATGCTCAACGAAAAATTTCTGAGTCTGCGCGAAGACGCGCCGCTCTCGGCGGTGAAGGCGAGCGCCACGGCTTCCGGCTACGCGGCGTTTCCGGTCGTGGATGAACAAGGCGCGACCGTCGGCATTCTGTCGAAGACGGATTTTCTCAAGAACGTGCAGCGGCGGTTGATCCTCGTGGATCACAACGAACTGTCGCAAGCCGTTCAAGGCGCGGACCAGGTGGAGATATTGGAGATCATTGATCACCACCGCATCGGCACGCTGACGACACATCAGCCGATTCTGTTTCGCAACGAACCCGTCGGCTCGACGAGCACCATCGTGGCGGATTGTTTTCTGCGTCACGGCGTGGAACTGCCCAAAGCCATCGCCGGTTTGCTGCTGGCGGGATTGGTCTCTGACACGCTGAACCTGACTTCGCCCACCACCACGGCGCGCGACAAGGAAGTTTTAGCCAAGCTGGAAACCGTCTCCGGCGTCAACGCGAAGAAGTTCACGGAGAAACTTTTCGCGTCCGGATCGCTGCTCACGCTCAAGTCCGCGCCGCAGGCGATCAAGACCGACTGTAAGGAATACAAGGACGGCGACGGCAAATTCAGCGTGGCGCAGATCGAGGAGGTCGGCTTCGACCAGTTTTGGAAACGCAAAGACGAACTGCTCGGCGCACTCGGCGAATATCAGCGCGGACGCAGTTATCTATTCTCGGCCTTGCTTATCACGGACGTCACCACGCAATGCTCACTCTTGCTCGCTGCCGGCCAGGACGCGTTTCTGAACCGGATTGATTATCCAAAACTCGAGCCAGGAATTTTTGAACTGCGCGATGTCGTCTCGCGCAAGAAGCAATTGCTGCCGTATCTCACGCACTGCTTGCAACGGATGCGGACGGAGGCGTGAAGTTCACTTCTTCCGCAGCCGCTCCATGAAGCCCGGGTCAGTGCCCGCGAGATCGGCGCGACGCTGCGCAGTCAGGGCCTGCCCGTAAACGCGAGCGTCCCGAACCAACATCGTCACACGCTTCTTCAAGCTGTCGCTGACGATCTGGCCGTTGGCCACGTCCGCTTTCTCCGCGAAGGAAACCCCATACGGCAAGGCCCACGCGTAACATTGCCGCGCCACGGTGCGGAGTTGATCAATCACCGTGAGACCCTTTTCATGCGAGGCGACGACGGGACAGAAAAGTTTTCCGGCAAACTCGTGCCAGAAGTGGTCGAGGAAATTTTTCAGCGCGCTGCTGATGCTGCCGTGGTAATCCGGCGTGCCGAGAATGAAAACATCCGCGCGCTCCACGCGGCTTTGCAGGGCGGAAAAAGTCGGCTGATCCTCCGCC
>SCTL01000003.1 GCA_004297495.1 Verrucomicrobiota bacterium | reverse complement strand
CTGGTTGAACTCGCCTTCCAGCGCGGCGTCTTGCTTGATGAGTTCCGCGATTTTTTCTTTCACGCCGGACTTCGCAAGCTCGCGCAGGCGGGGCAAGCCAATTTTCTCCACCGCCGTTACGGGCTTGCCAGCGGTCCAACATTCAAACGCGCCGACTTTGGCGAGCAGCGCGGTCCAATCGGCTTCAGTCAAACTCGTCTTGCCCGCGCCGAGCAATGGCGTAACGGCCGCGTTGGCGAGCGCGCTCAAAGCGGCGGCCCACGCGGGGTTCACTGTGGCAGTGAGTGGAAGCGGTTTGCTTGCTTCAATCTTGGCGAGCGGGAAACCGGAAATTTCCTGCGCTGTGATGGACAGGTCTTTCGCTGCGATGACAAGATACTCGGCTTCCTGCCTGTTCAGCGCCGCGAGCGCGCGCGGATCGTACGCGGCGAGCCGGCAGCGCGCGAAGTAATCATCCACCTTGACCTTGACCGCTTTGATCGCGGCGGCGGCGGCGGCGGTGCCTTCGAGTCCGAGCGGCGTGAGATTTTTGTCGGCCTCGCCTTTCGCGGCCCAATCGGACAGCGTCTGCGCCTCGGCTAAGAATTGATCGAGCTTGGCTTGATTGATTCCCGGCTTGCCGCTGCGGTCGGTCACGGCACCGAGCGCGGCGATGATGTCTTCGATGGCTTTCTTCACCGCCACGTCTTCAGCCGTGTCGGCGATGATGACGCCGTCGCCGTTGAAACGGGTCTCGGCCAGAATTTTCACCGTGTCCGATACGTCTGCGAGCGAGATGGATTGCGCGTCCGATTTTTTCAAACTGGCAAGCACGCGCTTTGCACCGGCGAGTATGTTCGCGTCTTTGATGGCGGAGAGCGCGACCGAATCGCCGCCTTTGATGACGTCACTCAAATCCTTGAACGCGCTTTCCGCCCACTTCACGGCGGCGATGATTTCCGGCGGACGAATGCGTCCGTCCTTGTCTGCGTCAATCAAATCCGCCGTGCGCGCGTCGAACTCCACGCCGCGCGTGGGCATGGCCAGCGACATCCAGAGTTTCTGGTCGAGTTGGTCGAGGCTCGCGATGTCGCTGCCGTTGCGAAAGGAAACCTGGTCCACACCGCCGACGCGAAAGAATTTCCAAGTGTGAGTTGAGTTGGTGGACATAAGTTTAGAACCGGTTTAGTTGTGAGCGAAGGCTACCGGAAAGCGACGATTTGTAAAATCAGGAGATTGGAAAAACTTCGCGCCGTTGCGCGAGCGGAATCAAGGGGTCAGACTACTGGTCAGACGTCGCGCAAAAGTTGCTTGGCGTAATGTTTGTTGTTCGCTTAGAAATTGAGCCCACCGTGCCTGTGGAACTTGTTCGTGATGACCGTCAGCAAAACCAACGGCATGTCCATTACTCAGATGCCCATTGAAACCGATGCCCTCGTGGCGCTCCCAAATGATCGCCAATTTGCTGTCATCGCTTTCGCAAAAACCCGGAAAATAAACCCAACTTGAAACTGTATCATCAATCGGCAATCCCAGTGTGATTCGCTTTTTTGTCGCTTCTCTGTCGCCGGAGATGCCCGCAAGCAATTCCGGATTGCCGATATAGTCAGGTTTGTCAGTAAGAATTCGTAGCGAATCCACCGGGTTTCTGCCGCCCTTCGGATACCAACCCTCATGATCGTACGCATAGCAGCGCAATGAACTCATCATGCACGGTAAGCAGCAAGTCCGCACCCCATAAGGCCATGCCCGATGCTTAAAGTGAAACAGTGCAATCACGCAGAGCGCAAGCGTAGCGCAGCCGAGAATTGTTTTTTTCAGCACCCGCATAAACCGAATGGCAAGGCGATTGTACTAAACCAACTCCGGCTCTTCAATCTGACGCGGCGGCGTGGTCGTCGGCGTGCCGTCAGGTGCTTCGGGATACTCGAAGACTTTGCCTTCGTAATTCCGGATGAGCACGCGGTTCGCATTTTTGCAAAGCACGTATTCGGGATTGATCGGCACTTTGCCGCCGCCGCCGGGGGCGTCAATCACGTAGGTCGGCACGGCGTAGCCCGTGGTGTGCCCGCGCAATTGCTCCATGATCTCCAAACCTTCGCGCACGCTGGTGCGCAAGTGCGCCGAGCCGGCGATGAGATCGCACTGATAAACGTAGTAAGGCTTCACGCGACAGAGCAAAAGTTTTTGCACGTGCGCCTTCATCACCGTGGCGTCGTCGTTCACGTGCTTGAGCAACACGGATTGATTGCCGAGCGGAATGCCTGCGTCCGCAAGGCGGCCCAACGCATCGCGCACTTCAGTCGTGAGTTCGCGCGGGTGATTTGAGTGAACGCTGACGAACAGCGGATGATATTTTTTCAGCATCGCGCACAAGGCGGGCGTGATGCGTTGCGGCAGGAAAATCGGGATGCGCGTGCCGATGCGCAGAAACTCCACGTGCGGAATCGCGCGCAGCCGCGCGAGCAAATGCTCGAGCTTGTCGTCGCTGAACAACAGCGGATCGCCGCCGCTCAACAACACATCGCGCACTTCCGGATGCGACTCGATGTAAGCGATCTGCTTGTCGAACTCGGGATGAAAATCGTAGCCGGTGGCGTTGCTCACCAGTCGTGAGCGCGTGCAGTAACGGCAATACGCCGCGCAACGATCCGTCACGAGAAACAAAACGCGATCAGGATAGCGATGCACTAGTCCGGGCACGGGCGAGTGCGAGTCCTCGCCGCACGGATCGCTCATCTCCCACGAAGCCGTGTGCGTTTCCTCGATGCGCGGAATCACCTGTCGTCGGATCGGACAATTCTCGTCCGCGGGATCAATCAGGTTGAAAAAATACGGCGTGATCGCCATCGCCAGTTTGTGATTGGCGAATTGCGCACCGGCGATTTCCTCGGGCGCGAGCGTGGGCATCAGGTGCTGGAGTTGTTCCAGCGAAGTGACGCGGTGCTTGAGCTGCCAATGCCAGTCGTTCCAATCGGAATCGGAGACGTCGCGCCAGAAGCCGCGACCGGCGGCGCGGAATTGTTTCAGCGAAGTCAATCGAGCTGCCGAAGGCGGCTCTTCCTTGGACGATGATGCCTGTTCACTTTGCATTTCGTAAGCGCACTATAGGGGGGAAGCGCGGGCTGTCAAGTTGACCGGAATACGGCAAAACCGCCTCGCTCCAAGGTGGAAAACAGGCGGCGTCACTTCGCGGTTGAGCGTGAAGAAAGGAGGACTACTGCTCAATTCCTGTCGTAGCAACAGCAATATCCGCGCAGCATTTCCCCCATAATTCCCTCGGTGCAAATCGCCGGGGCGGCTACCCTGAAGATATGTTTTCTAAAAATCTGTGGTGTCAAAATTCGCGGCCATGAAAATCCTCCTCACCAGCGTTTGTCGCCCGCTCGGGCCGGAATACGGTGATGCGCCGTCGGTCGGGTATGAACTTCTCTACCGTCAGGTGCTGCGCGCGCAGGGCATCTTCAGTCCGCGCACGGTCAACATTCATTTCGGTCTCGAATACATCGCCGAGAATCTCGATGCGCCGACCGTGGTCTTGCAGTACCCGTCCAAGAGCGAACTGATTCGCGAACTCAAGAAGGGTTACGATTACGTCGGCATTTCTTTCATCATGGCCGTCATGCACAAAATGAAGGAAGCCGTGGCGCTGATCCGCAAATACGCGCCCAACAGCAAGATTGTTTTGGGCGGCTACGGCACGGTGCTGAAGGATGACGTGCTCAAGCCATACGGCGATTACATCTGCCGCGAGGAAGGCGTGGCGTTCTTCCGCCGGCTGCTCAAAGAGCCGGAAATTCCCATGCCCTACAAACATCCGCTCATCGTGAGTTGGCTCAAAGTGTTTGGTTGGAAAGTGTCGGGCACGGGCAAAATCTTCGCCGGCCTGGGCTGCCCGAACGGTTGTGACTTTTGCTGCACCTCACATTTCTTCTCGCG
>SCTL01000291.1 GCA_004297495.1 Verrucomicrobiota bacterium | reverse complement strand
GCGCCGCCCAGAGCAGAAACAGGAAGGCGAGCTGCAGCAGCAGAAAAAGTTTTCCGTTCCCCAACATGAACGTGCTGAAAGCGGGCAGGGCCATGCCGCCCATGCCCTCGAAGACAGCCTTCATTTTTGGAATGACCATGACCGCGAGATAAATCGGAATGATCACCGTCATCGGCGTCACGCAAAACGCCAGCAACACGAGATAGTTCAGCGCGCCGCGCACCTGCGAGACGCCATCGTGCAAAAGCCGGCGGCACGCGGGCAGAACTTTGGCAACGTCGCCGATGCGCTCGCCGGCCTGGAGCATCGCGCGGACTTGCGGTGGCAGGAGGCGCGGCACTTGATCGAGCGCCTGGCCAAGCCGCAGGCCCGTTTCGATGTGCGCGGCGAGCAGATGGAAACGCACGCCGATGGAACGGTCGCGGCTGGCGGCGACGTCCACGATGGTGATCTCCGGCGTGCGACCGTCCTGCAAGCCCAGTTCGAGCAGATCGAGAAAGATGCGCGCGCGCTCATTGCGTCGCATCGGCAGAGTGAAAATGAAATAGAAGCCGTAAAGAATCCCGGCGATCACGGGCAGGCAGAAGCACGTGTACGCGACCAGCAGCATCAGGAATCCAAAGATCGTCCCGGCTGGATTCTGGTGAAAGATTTCGGAAAAAGTTTGCATGGTCCGCGTTCAACCGCCGAAAGAACCCAGCATGTTCATCAGCCACACCATGTTTCGGAGCATCGGAAAGATTTGCCAGAAGATCATCTGGCCCAGCAGCAGCAGCGAAATCGGCAGCGCGCCGTAGAGCGCGAGTTCGATGCGATACGAGGCGCGTGCCTGATAAATCTCCGACGCTTTCTGAAAACCGGCGGCGAGATTTTCCCCGCTCTGTTGCACGAGCCAGAGAAAGAGCGGGGGAATCGGGCGTTCGCCGGCGATCCATTGCGAGGGTTTGCCCCGGCCGCATTCGACGAGCCGACGCCACTCCGCGAGCGTCTTGGCAGCGGGCGTGGCGGATTCGAGCGCCTCGGCCAGCGCGAGGGCCTCGGCGAGCGTCGTGCCATTCTTCAACATGAGCGCGAGGGCGGAGGCGAGTTGGGCGAGGCTGGCTTCGCGGAACGCGGGCAATCGCCAGCGCAGTTTTGCGCGCCAGCTTGGAATGGAAATCGCGCCGATCACCAGCGCGGCGGTGATGGCGAGCAGCACCGGCGGCAGCCACATGCTGGCGACCATGAAGAACGGGTCCAGCCCGCGATGGCCAAATTCAGTCCCGCTGAACATTTCCGGCAGGAAACGGCTGAAGACGATGGAGAGCATCAGGGTCAAGCCGAGCGACACGATGATCACGAGCAAAGGATAAACCATGAGTCCCTTGAGCCGCGTCGAGAGCGCGTTGGCGCGATGATAATGATCGGCGAGCAGGATGAGCACGCCGGGCAGATCGTTGCCGCGCACGCCGATCTCGACCATGCGACGGTAAAAGTCCGGCAGATCGCGCCGCGCGAGCGCGTCCTTGAGCGGCGTGCCGCGTGCGAGGTCGGCTTCGAGTTGTTGCAATTCGGCCCGCAGCGGGCCGGTGCTCATGCCGGCGCAGAGTTGCCTCAACGCGCCTTCGAGCGGGATGCCGTCGCGCAACATCGCGGCGAGTTGCTGATTGAAGAACGCGAATTCGTCGTGGTTCATGATTGTGCCCTAAAGTTTCCCGACAACTGATTTGACCGCGCCCGAAGGAATTCCTCACGCCGGGAAATCAAAATCCCAAGACGCGGTTCAACTCGACTTGATTGGTGAGGCCGGCGTGGACCAATTCACGAGCGTGTTCTTCAAGTGAAGGCTTGGCGGCTAATCCTTCCACGTTTTTCGCGGCGAGTTGATGACGCAAATCGTCGGTGACGCGCAACGATTCGACCAACGGCAAGCGGCCGCGATAGCCGGTGTTCAAACAAGTGCCACAGCCTTTCCCCGAACATTCGGGGCAAAGCCGGCGGACGAGCCGCTGGTTCAAGACAAGTTCCACCGACGACGCGACGGCGGAATGATCTTTGCAAAGCACGAGCAAACGCTCGAATACGCCTTTGCACGAGCCGGCGTGCAGCGTCGAAATCACAAGATGACCAGTGAGCGCGGCGCGCACGGCGATGTTCGTGGTTTCCTCATCACGAATCTCGCCGATGACGAGCACTTGCGGGTCTTGCCGCAGCAGATGCCGCGCGGCTTTGGCGAAATCCAAACCGCGCGCTTCGTTCACCTCGGTCTGCATGATGCCGGGAACGATTTGCTCGACCGGGTCTTCGACGGTGATGATTTGTCGCCCCCCCAGTTCCGCGAGCGCGCGCAGGCAGGCGTAAATGGTGGTCGTCTTGCCGCTGCCCGCCGGGCCGGTGAGCAGGAGCAGGCCGTTAGTTTGGCGGAGAAAATTTTCCAGTTCCTCTGAAGTTTCGTCGGGCAATTCCAGTTCGCGCAGCGATTTGACGACGGACAAATTGAAAAGCCGCAGCACGATTTTCTCGCCAGTCACGGTCGGATACGTGGCGACGCGAATGTCGTTCTGCGCGCCGACGTCCGCGCGATCAATACGTCCGTCCTGCGGGAGCGAATCCTGATAAGTCTTGAGTCGCGCGAGAAATTTAATCCGCCCGCAAACGCGCTCGGCGACGCCAGCGGGCAGTTCCCTGGCGGGCGTGATGACGCCGTCGAGCCGGAAGGAAACCTCCGCCGTCTGGCCGCGCATTTGCAGATGAATGTCGCTGGCACCGG
>SCTL01000290.1 GCA_004297495.1 Verrucomicrobiota bacterium | reverse complement strand
GCGCATGATCTTCGTGTCCACCTGCGCTTTGAGAAAAAGTCCGGGGACATTGCTCCAGAAATAGCCGTCATAGCTGAAGGCGAAGCGCAACCCATCTTGCTCCGGCTCCTTGAACGTGGCGAAAAGATAAACCGGCGCGTCGGCGTTGGTGGGTTGAGCGGTCGCGCGAGAATACCCTGCGGCTACGACGAGCAAGCCCGTGGCGACGAGTTTCAACCGTGAAATCATGAACACAGTTTCCTGAAATCAGACGCGGGAATCACGCCCGATTTCCGCCTTACTGCGCGAACGCGCGGAAGTAGCGCGGCGATTGATTCGTCAGCGAGTTGAGCGGGAGCAATTGCAGCGCGCCACTGCCGCTCACGTTCGTCCAGTCGAGCCATGTTCCGAGCAGGTCGGTTTTGCTTTGCACGGTGAGGCTGCGGCCATTCTCGCCGGTGAGTTCGATCATGAGTGCGCCGCTTTGGTTGCGCAGGCCGAGCGTGGGCGGTTGCGCCGGCGCGGCGGCGGCGGGGGCAATGTGAATGCCGACGGTGTTCGTCAGACTCGCGCCCTGCAAGTCGGTGACGATGAAGGTGAAACTGCCGAGCGCATTGCTGCTGACGGAAGGCGTGAACCGCGCGGTGTTGCCACCGATCAACGTAACGCTGCCGTTGGTCGGCGCGCTCACGGTGTAGGTGGGCGAAGTGTTCGTGTAGCCGCGCGTGAAAGCCGTGAGGTTCACGTCGAGCGACGTGCCGACGGTGCAATCGAAATGCGGCGCGGCCAGCCAGTTCAAATATCTTTCCAGCTCCGTGTATTCATCGTCGACGAGATCGGCATTGCTGTCGGAAAAATCTCCCGGCGCGGAATTCGTGTTCAAGCCTTTGATCGTTTCCCACCAATCCGGCAAACCGTCGTGATCGGTGTCGAAGTTCGCGGCACGCTGCACGAACGGATAATTTTCCCAGCCGCCGACATCATCCTGAGAATTCGGCAAACCGGGCGAACCGCCGTACGGGCCGGTGCCGGTGAAAGTGTAAGTGCCGTCGAGCGTCTCGCGAATCACGCGCACGTCGTGGTCGTCAATCTGTGGTTGCGTGCAGCCCACGTCGGAGAGCACGGACTTGTAGGCGTTGGTCGCGCCTTCGACCGTGGCGTAGGACGGGAAGAACGGCACGTTGACCCACGGACTGTAATTCGTCGGCACGGTGCCGGTGCCGTTCACGGCGGTGCGTCCGGCGGTTTGATTCGAGTAATCGAAGGTGCCGGGCATGACATTGTTCGTGAAATAATATTGCTGTGTTCCGGGGAAGTTGTCGTATTGCGCCTTGAGCGCGACGAAAATGCTGGAGGCCGCGCCCTTCTTGTAATAGTTGCCGACAAAGTTGACTTGATGCGCGCCGCCGTCCGTCGTGCGGCCGCCCCAGTTGTGAACGACGTTGTTGAAGATATCGAGCGAGCCGTCGAAATTCCCGTTTGCATCCAGACCGCCGGCAAGACTCCAATTGCGCCCTTCATTATGCGCGAGCAGATTGTGATGCAAACTCGCGATGTTGCCGCCAACGCTCGCGGCGTAGCCGTGCGCCGTGCCCGGCGGATAATTCTGGTGGCCCGCGATGTTGAGCGCCTCGGAAATCAGGCAGCGCTGGAACGTGATGTTCTTCGCCGTGCGTGTGCTGAGTTCCTCGTCAATGCCCCAACTGATTGAAACGTGATCGAAGATGCAGTGGTCGCTGCCCGACATGCCTGAGCCGTTGAGCGTGGTGCCGGAAAGATTTCCCGGTCGCGAGCGGACGTTGCGGACGATGGCGTCGCGCCCGCCGCTCATGCCGAGTTGATATTTGCGCGTGCAGATGCCTTTGCCCGGCGCGGTCTGGCCGGCAAGGGTGAGGTACGGTGTGTTCTGGCTGATGATGAGATCGGATTCGAGCGTAATGAGGCCGGAGACAGCGAACACGACCGTGCGCGGGCCGTAGTTTCCCGTGAGCGCATCGCGCAGACTGCCGGCGCCGCTGTCGTTCGTGTTCGTGACTTCAATCACCACGCCGCCGCGACCGCCGCGCGCGAAACGCCCGTAACCTTCCGCGCCGGGAAACGCCAGATGCCGCGTGCGGAAATACCAGAGATCGCCCTTGGTCACGCCGTTCGTCGCGTCCACTTCGTCAATGCGCCACCAGTAAGTCGCGAGCGTGGAAAGATTCGTGACGAGAAGATTAGTGCTGACCTGCGTGCCTTTGAATTCCGCTGAACCTGTTGTCGCGTTGAGAACGGCGTTGCTGCTCGTGCCGAAATAAACCCGGTTTGACACGGCGAGCGCGGCCTTCGTCCAGTAGAGCAGAACGTTTTTGGTCGCGTCAGCGTCCACATGTTCATCGCCGCTCACCGGCGAGGGTTTGTTCGCCTTGTATTTGAAATCCGGCGTGTCAATTTCAAAACCGTCAATGGAGACGTTGCAAACGTTCGCGTTGAAATTCGTGCTGGCCTCGAAGGTGACGACGGTGTTGTTGACGCCGTCCGCCGTGAATTTCACGTAGGAGTAACTCCCATCCGCGTTGTTCGTCACGCGATTGCTGACGGGCAGATTCGTGATGATCTGCGCGCCGTTGAGATAAATGTTCAGCGGACTGAAAGTATAGGCCGATGGGTTTTGCCAGGTGTTATGCCACGTCAGCAACGTGTGCGCTCCGGCGGTGAGGTTGCTGATCGTGAGTTCAATCCTCGCGCCCGGCGCGGTGGTCGTGCCGACGATGTTGGTTTGATTGAACGGCGTGACTGTAATGCCATCGTTCACCAGTTTCGCCGTGGCGATGCCTGCGGAATACCAGTCCGTCGTCAGCCCCGTGCCGATCGTGCCGACGCGCTTGAAGGTGAAGGTCACGCCGCTGAACGTGTTCGAAATGGTGTCGCCGCCGCTGAACCAGATCGAGTTGGTGGACCACGGTGTGTAAGCGGCGTCAGCGGTCTGCGAGAGCGGCTTGTTGTTGAAATTGAAATCTACTTTGATTTCCTGGGCGGCTGCCGGGCACACGACGAATGCCGCCGCCAGGAAACGAAAAACAATTTTGGTGAACATCGCATGGATCCTACGACAAATCGCCGCGCGCGAGAATGGGGATTCCTGCGAAAAGCCTTGAGAATAGTGCTCCGCGAAAATTACTCCCGCGCCAGCGGCAGCCACACGCTCATCTCGCCCAGCCCGCGATTGGCCCACACGGAATAAGGAATGAGCCGCAGTTTGATGGGTGCAGGCTTGGAAGTTTTCAACTCGCGATAAAGCTGGCCGCTCCAGTTTGCATTCGTGCGCGCGAAGGCCGTTCCCTCCAGCACCACCACGCCGCCGAGCAAACGCTGATCGTAACGCGCGCGCAGTTTGATATCTGACGGAAGATTCACATCCAGCGGCCTGACACCGCGCGGCAAATCAACCGACTCAAGGCAATAGACAATCGGCCCGCGCTTTATCGCAACCTGGCCAAGCGTTTCCTCAACGAGCGGATTCGCTTCGATCAATTCGGTGTCCATCTGCAAATCGAGATCAATGATGTCTCCTGCTTTCCAAGCGCCACGCATCTCGTAATAGCTGCCAGGCATGGAAGAGATTTGGGTGGGACGATGGTTGATGCGAACGGCCGCGGACTTGGCCCAGCCCGGAATTCGCAGCTTCAGCGCGAATTCTTTCCCGCCCGTTTCCGTCACGCGAATCCGCACGCGCCCATTCCACGGATACTCCGTCTCCTGCGCGAGCTTCACCTTGCCAACGCCCGGCAACTCCGTCTCCAGCTCGCTCGCGCCGTAAAGATTCACCCAGATTGCGTCGGCGGATTTGGCGTAAGCATATTCGGTGGACTCGGCAATCGTGCGGACCAAGTTCGGCGGACAGCAAAACGAACTCATGAACGGCACGCGTTGACGCGACCAACGCAGTTCGGTCGGCAGCGGATCAGTCACACGCAGTGGATTCGTGTAAAAGAAATTCGTGCCGTTGAGACTCACACCCGATAGCACGCTGTTGTAAAGCGCGAGTTCGGCGACATCAATGAATCGCGCCTCACCAGTGGCGAGGAACATGCGCCAGTTCCAAAGCACGTTGCCGATGTTGGCGCACGTTTCGCAATGCGCCGTCGTGTTCGGCAGTTGGTAATTCCGCCCGTAAGCCTGGTGGACGCGCGTGATGTTCTTCTGATCTTTCGAACCATCCGGCGACGCGCCATCGTAAAGCGCGCCGCAGCCGCCGGTGATATACATCTTCTCTTCGATGAGATTGTGCCAGATGGGTTCGAGCGGTCGCCACAAATTCGTGTCGCCGGTTTCCATGAACAAATCCGTCGCGCCGGCGTAGAGATAATTTGCCCGCACCGCATGACCCATCGCGCTGGTCTGTCGCTCGAAAGGAATGCGGTCTTGATTGTCATCACCGCCGTCTTTGATCTGACTGCGAAGCTCGAAGAACTTTTTCGCGAGTTCGAGGTAGCGCCGGTCACCCGTCTCACGATACAGATCAACCATTCCCATGTAGTGCGACGGGCAAACGGAACTGCGGGCCACTTCCGGCGACGAGTTGGAAAAGGTAGTCACCAAGAACTCCGCCGCCTTGATTGCGACCGCGAGCAGATTGGTTTTGCCCGTCGCCTGATGATGCACGCACGCGGCCGTCATCAGGTGGCCCAGGTTATACATCTCGAAATTATTCCGGTCCTTGAACGGGGCGGCGTTCGTGTCGCCGTTGCGTTGTGCCACGAGCACCGGCGTATGAATGTAACCGTCTTCGCGCTGGACCTGTGCGATGACGGTGATGGCTCGATCCAGATTGCGGTCAAAAAAATCGTTCGGCGAAGTGGCGTAAGATGCGCTCGCGGCTTCAATCAGCTTGTAAAAATCTCCATCGTTGAACGGCGCGCCGCGGTATTTGCCCTCCGCAAGACCGGCAGCGATCTCAAAGTTATGGAAAAATTGTGTGTAGTTTGTTCCCTCCATCAACCGTCCCATGCCCGGCAACATGTTCGTGCGGCAAAGATCAAATCGCTCCGCCCAGAAGCCCGAAGTCCAGCGCGCCTCGCCGAGCGCGAGCGGCTGGGCTGTCGCAAAGGGACGCAGCTCCTTGGTCGCCGTTGGCTCGGCAGCCGAAGTCAGCCAGAGCGTCGCGATCAGAAATAATCCAAGCAGGGTTTTCATTTTGGCTCGGCGATTTCGGGATTGGCCTCATTCAACTTCACGGGTGCGTTTGTGCCGAACAGGTTCACGCGCTCGCCAGCTTTCAGGCGCGCGATGTTGGTTTGGAAATCTCTCAACTCCTTTTCGTAAAGCGGTAGCACCTGCGTCCAATGATAGTTCGTGCCGACGCCGCTCGCCGCGCCGACAAAAGGAATCTTGCGATGGCTCGTCTGCATGGAGTTGGCAAGGCGATAGGTCTTTCCAGTCAAATCCACAAGCAATCGGAACTGCTGATAGCTTCTTTGCAATCGTTCCTCTGCGTCGGCCAATTCGTCGAGTCTTCCTGAGTAAGCATATCGAAGAACCTGAATCGCCGCCGCTGTCTTGTAATTGTAATTGCTGAACATCGCCTGAATGCAGTGAATGTCGTTGCGCAAACGATCAAACTCCTGCCGGTTCCTTGTGACCCCGGTCCGCGCAGAATCTATCGCCGCTACAGCTCGGGACGAAGACTCCCAAATTTGGGCCATACCAGTGGATGGCGTCTCGCCGACGTGAGGCTCTTTGTTCCACTCCTTGCGAACGTATTCATCCAGCCGTTCGCCCGGAGGCGCTTGCGAGAGCCATAGTTCCTCAATCGCGCCATACTTCTTCGGATTCACCAACTGATCGAGCGTCATGCCGAGCGAGAGCGTCTGGCGATTGCCTTCCGTAATGCCGAAGCGGCGGATCAACATCGGCGCGACTTCGCCCGCATCGTTGTAAGCGTCGAGGATTTTTCCGGCGGCATTCGTGTCGCAGCCGTAAAAGTCGGCGAGGCGACCAGTCCAATACGCGCGGTCTTCGGCAGCGGACACATCGGGATTCCACGCGTAACGCGCCCAAGCCTCGAACCAAATCCAGTCGCGCTCCCATTGTTTGAGTGGCGGGTTGGCGATGTCCGGCGAGTAAGGCCAGTTCCAATACGCCAACGGATACAAATGCAGTCCGCTCGCGCCGAGGCGGTCGCGCGAGGCGAGCATGGATTTGCGAATGAACTCCGTCGCGCCGTAGCGGAATGGTTCGAGGTTCGCGAGGATGTGGACGTTGACGAGGTGCGGTCCGAGCTTCGCCATGTTGCGGTGCGTTTCCGCCGCCTTGCCGCGTGGCTCGTAGGTGGTGAGTGATTCGCCGTTGTATTTGGTTTCGGTGAACAGGTTGGAATAGACCGTGAAGCACGCGGGCATGATGGCTTCGGGATTCATCGCGTGCGTGCGGATGACGACGGGCGGTTGCTCCTTCAATCCGGCGGCCTTCATGCCGTCGAGCACGCCGGGCAGAATCGTGTTCGTCGCCCAGTTGATCTGGTTTTCCGTGCCTTGCAACGCTTCGCCAAGGCAGACCATCAGGCCGACGTTCGGATATTGCTTCACGAATTCCGCGATGGACTTGCGCGTGTAATCGGAAGCGAGCGGCGTGGGCGCGGCGAGTTGCGTCGGGACGCCGTGCTTCTCGGCTAGCGGTTTCGGCAGGAAAATGTTGTAGAACATCTGCACCAGCCAGATGCCGCGCCGGTCGCACTCCGTTGTGAGCCAGCGGAACATCTCGACGTTCTGCGCGAACACCTCGGGCGAGACTTCCACGGCCTCGGGGTAATCCTTCAACTTCACCAGCGACGCGAACGGGTGGCCGTTCCAGAGGTAAAGCGTGTTCATGCGGTTCGCGACGAGGGAGTCGAGATACTCGCGCCAGAGCGTCTTGTCATAGAACCACGGGAACAACTCCGGCGTGTAAGGATACTCGTAAACCTTCCGGCCCGGCAGGATGTAAGTCTTCTGCATCCCGACACATGTGCCGCGCAACGTCATCGCGGGCTTGTCGGAGAACTTTGGGAACAATGACCATCCGCCTTTTTCGCGAATGCGCTTAGCCAATTCCAAAGAACCGTAAAGCGCGCCAGACTCGTCGGCAAACCGAATCGCCAACCCGTTTTTATCATTCCTTTCAACGACGAATCCTTCTCGACCTGCCTTCAGAACGCGTGGCTGATTTAGCCACACTCGCGGACCGGGCATGATGTTCTCTTCAGAGCGGACGATCGTCGCATTTTCTCCGATAAACTTAAAGGCCTCGACCAATCTCTCTGCCCCGAACTCAATGCGCGGTGCGGCATTGGAGGAAATGATAATGAATGCGGCTTCCAAACGGACTGTAAAGACCGCGGCCGCGCAAACGAGAAAGAATAAAACTTTTTGATTCATCTCTATTCCTTCACCCGCTTGATCCGAATCGCCATGTAAGGTTTGCCCGGCAGCGTGATGCTGCGCCCGTCCTTGTCGGCGTGATAATAATTGTCCTTCTTCTTGAGAGTGAACACGCCGTCCACGGGCATCACAGTCATGTTCCAGGTGTCGAGAACCTCGGCGGTGAATTTCATACCATCGGCCGGCGGCTGGCCTTTGCCTTGCGGCGGTTTCGGGAGTTTGAATTCCCAACTCGTCGGCGTCTGCTTGCCGAGATACACGAGGTAATACTCGGGCGGCTTGCCGCCGATGGGCGTGTCCTGCCATTTGTCCACCGGCTCGATGCCTTCCGCGGGCGAGTCGTCCAAAATTTTTTTCAGGAACGCGAGGCGCGCGGGGCTTTGGCCTTTGAGCACGCCGCCTTTGGACCACCAAAGAATCTGGTCGTCGCTCTTGTAAGTTTCGCCGTGGCCGCAATACGTGCCGGCGATGGTGGCGTTCCAGAATCGGAAGACGAGTTCCTCCGCGCTCAACTGTCCCCAGCGGCTCTCGATGTCGCCCTCGTATTTCACCTCGTCATAGACGATGGGCTTGCGGAACGCATCGCGGTAAAGCTCTGCGCGTCCGAACTCCGCCACCGCCGCGCCGTTCTGGATGCTTGCGTGCGTGATCCACGGGCGCGTCTGGTTGAAGATGCGTTTGCCGTTGTGGATGCCGAGCAGGTGATGAAACGGATCGCTGCCGGAAACCAACTGGCCGATGCGCTCCCAGTCGTCCTCGGTTTTGAATTTCATGAAATCGTATTCGTTGGCGAGCGACCACCAGACGTTGCGGAACGCCGCGAGCCGCGCGACGACGTAACGGAGATAACGATCATCCTCCACCGCCGTCATGCGATCAAAGCCCCACGCGCCGTCGTCGTAGGGATGCAACAAAATGATGTCCGCCTCGATGCCGAGTTTTTGCAGATCAAGAATACGCTGCTCGAAGTGCTGGAAGAACTTCGGATTGAAGCGCGCGGTGTCGAAGTTGCGCGGTTTGCCTTCGAACGGATAAATCGTCGGCTCGTTGGTGTTCCAAGTGTAGCGCTTCGGAAAAACACAAAACCGAATCTTGTTGAACGGCGACGCAGCCAGCGTCTTGAGCGTCTGCTCCTGCAACTCCTCCGGTTGATGCGTCCAAACGTAACACGTCGTGCCGAGCTGCTTGTAAGGCTTGCCATCGGCATAGGCGAAGTGGAATGTGTTCGCGATGTGAACCGGGCCGTGATTGCCCGCCGTCGGTTTCGTCACCGTGAACTCGCCGGTCTTGCCATTGAGTTCCGGCGTGCCGCTGACGGTTTCGTATTTCCACGCACCTTGTTTCTCCGGCATGAAACGGACGCGATAATTGCCATCGCCGTCGTAGAAGCCGGGGACTTCAATCGAGTCGTAGCCCTGCGCGAACTTGGCGGCGAAGCGCACGTCGAGAAACGGATTCCCATTCGTTGGACCTTTGAGCGTGACTTCATATACGCCCCATTGCTCGACGGTATCGGCAGCGTGCAGTGAAACCACCGTCAGCACCACGCTCAAAAATGAACACGTAATCTTTTTGAATCGATTCATAAGCTCACTCTTTCGTCAGCCAGAACACATTCAGTTTGTCAGTGGTTCTCGGCAGTTTCACTACGCTCCCACCTTGCAGCGTTTTTGAATAGCCCACTACTGCTCCAGTAGCTAACTCAACACGCGAGAGGAAAAAGTTACCCGGCTCTTGGCGCAAATCCAGATCACCGCCTGCATTACCAGTGACGCAAACCAACATCTGTTTGTCGGCTTCACGCAAAACCCACCAACCATCCTTCGACGCATCTTTCCACGGCGACATGCGCGGAATCGCAGCCAGCAATTTTGCATCCGTGCTGCGCGGCAGATTCGGCATCGAGCCGCCGGCGCAAACGTAAGCCCAACCACAGCGGCTCAAATCATTGCCAGCCTCGCTAGCGGCGATGACGGGCTTCGACGGGAACTTTGCGCGATATTCGGCGGCCATCGTGGCAAGGTTCAAATCGGTCGGTGTGCCGCCACCTAGCAGGCGTTGCCATTGGCGGGGAGAGAGATTCTTTCCACCGTCCGGGGCGTAAAGTCCTTTGTCCGTCTGCCACCAGTAACGAAAACAGATCACGTCCACGACGGCGCTGCGCTTTTTGTCGGCGAGAATTGCATCCTGCACATTCTTCGGCGCAGCGAGCGCGATGATGGGTTTGCTGCGTTTGTTCTGTCGCTCCCATTTGGAAATCGTGTCGAGCCAGAACTGGACGAAGTGCAGCGGCCCGGTGAACTCCGCGCTCGTGAGCTGAATGACGTTCGAGTTGGTTTTGAAATTGTCGAGGCACTGACGGATGTAACCTTCGTGCAACTTGCGGCGAACGGGATGCGTCACGTCGTAGAACAACTCGGCCTGAAAGATGCGCTTGTCTCCGGCGTAGGGCGGCGGTTCAGGGAAGCCGGTGTTGTTGATGTTATTCGCTGAGCGCCACGGAGAGTCCGCCCAATGCGCGCCGGCCTCGATAATGTTGTGCTGAAAATAATTTTCGTGGAACAGAGCCAGCCCGCGTTCATCGCAGATGTCGGCGAACTCACGCAAGCGCGACCAATACCACGGGTTGAATTTCGTGAGATCGTATTTGCTCAAACCAAGCCACGCTTCACCTTGTCCGCTGCGGGCGAAAGGCTGCTCGTAGAACGGCGGCCAGACATCGCCATTCATCCGCCGGATGCGTTCATGGTCGTCGCGGCGGCGGTCATACCAAAGGCCGTAGTTGTGATCGAGGGCAGCTTTGCCGCTGGCGATAAGTTTGTCCGCGTCATCGCCGAGATCGTCGGTGAAGCCTGCGCCGATGCGTCCGGGGACAAAACGCGTGACACCAAGGCCGAATTCCTTGGCTTCATTTGGGCGAATGTTGCCGCGCCACCACGAGACGTTTGAATTTCCGCCGATGAGCAGTTTGCCATCCACTGTCAGCCAGCCGTTGGTGATGGAGATTAAGTGACGAGTGACGGGTGACGGGTGACGAGCATCTGCAATGTCTTCGATCCGTTTTGCATTTCCAAAATCGTTCGGGATTGAATCGCGCTTGCTGGCATTGGCGATGTAGTCCTTCAACTGTGGTGGCGGCTGATGCGCGGCGGCGGCGAGTTCCTGCGCCTTGTCCACAGGCGGGTTGCTGGATTCCTCGTGCGGACGCGGCATGAGTTTCAACCGCGCCGCAGCCTCCGGGCCGAGACGGTCTTTCAATTGCGCGGCGAACAAACTGTCGGGTGACATGAAGTTGTTTGAGCTGTGCCAGACGCCGTCGCCTTCAAAGCTGGCCCATGAACCGAACGACCAGTTCTGCGCGCCGGGCGGATTCCAGCAGCGGATGACCGACGCGCTGCAATTCCAGAGCACGGAGTTCGCCGCCGCCCAGCCGATACCGGCGTTGTTGCCAGGACGATAGCCGAGCGTGATGGCGTTGCCGTCAATGCGCACGTTGTCGAACAGCGTGCCGCTCGACCAACTCTCGATTCCGCCGCTGTCGTTGAGCGCCTCGCTGGCTTCGCATTGCACAAACGCGTTTGGTCCGGCGGCGCAGTGACCGACGGAGAAGTCGTGGCGACCGTGTTCGGAGTAGCAACGGAGAAACAAAGTCTGCTGGCCCATCGTGAAAAAAGTATTCCGGCGATAGCCACCGTCTTCCGAAATCGGCGCGAGCGAGAGGCAATCCTGAACGGTGATGCGCTGGCAAGTTTCGTAGAGCGCGACGGCTGAACCGGCGAAGTGTTTGAAGCTGACTTGGCGCACCCACGCGTCGGCGGTGTGCTCCATCGTGATGGCGCACCAGGAATGGTTTTCATCTTTGGGGTTGGTGGAGTCGAAGGCGGATTCAAGCGTGAGATTCTCGATGCCGACGTGGGAAATAGAACCGATGGGACTTATGGAACTGATGTATGCCCCGGGTTCGTCGAGCGCGG
>SCTL01000026.1 GCA_004297495.1 Verrucomicrobiota bacterium | reverse complement strand
TGGCATTCTCGTGCCCAACGAGTCGTACTGTTACATCGAAGGCTCCGACAAGACGATCGTCGGCGTCGGCACCAACTCCGGTCTGGCGGGCTACGGCTTCCGCGCCGCTGGCACGAACATCATCATCGCCAATCTGTCCTTCAATTCCACCAACTCGAACAGCGACGGCGTGACGATAGACAACAGCAGCCACGGCACGGGCCGGAACATCTGGGTGGATCATTGCACGTTCTACGATTGCACCGACGGCTCCGTGGACGTGACCAAGGGCGCGGATTACGTCACGGTTTCCTGGAGCAAGTTCTACTACGCGCCCGTGCCCAAAGGCACGGTGAATCACGAGTTCGTTCATCTCCTCGGATCGAGCGACAGCGACAGCGCCGCCAATTACCACGTCACCTTCCATCACAACTGGTATAGCTCTTACTGCCGCGAACGCATGCCTTCGGTCCGCTTCGGACGCGTTCACGTCTTCAACTGCTACTACGATTGCTTCGATAACAACTACTGCGTCCGCACGCGCATCAACGCCGAGGTGCTCGTCGAGAACAACTATTTCCTCGGCGTGCAGAATCCGTGGGAGCGGTTTGTGACCAGTGGCACGGATGGCAAACTCAAGGCCACGGGCAATGTCACCAACAACTGCACGTTCGTCAGCGGCTGGGTTTCGGGCGCGGTCGTCATTCCGGGGAATGACACGCTTGGATCGGAATTGAATCCGCCGCTCTACCCTTACTCGCTCACGCCGGTGAACGACGTGCCGTATTACATCCAGACGTACGCCGGTTGCGGCAAGTATCCTTATTATCCGTGAGTTTGGGGTAACGCAGTTGGATTGGGTTGAGAGACGCCGCAGCCCGGAGTGGGCTGCGGCGTCGGTTAAAAATTGAAAAAGTCATTCATGAAAAAACTGATAACGGTTGGTGTGATGGTTCTGGCCGCCCGGCTCGCGCTCGCGGTGGTTACGGTGCCGTTCTACGACGGCTTCAACTACACCGCCGCCAGCGCACTCGCCGGCAATGGCGGTTGGGTCGCGGCCTCCGGTTCAGGCACGATCAACGTCGGTTCGGCCAGTCTCAGCTTTCCGGGGTTGACCAACGGCGCCGGCACCGACGTGAGCCTTACTGCCAGCGGCGGCAACGTGCGTACCGACGTCAATTTCACTTCGCAGAACACGAACAGTGTGTATTTCTCATTCTTGCTCAAAGTAAACTCGCGACCGAGCGCCCAGGACCTCTTTGGTTACGCGTCCAGTTCCACGTCTTCCGACACCACGCCGCCGCTGGGTTTTTTCGTCAAGGCGACGGGCGAACTGGGCGTCGGCATCAACACCAGCACGCCGCAATTCACGAGCGCAGTGCTAAACGTGGGGCAGGTGTATCTCGTCGTCGTCGGCTACACGTTCGGCACGTCCGACACCGCGACTATCTGGATTGACCCCGCGAGCCTTGGCGGCACCGCGCCCGCGAGCACCGGAAATTTCTCCGCCACTCACAACAGTTCCCTCGCCTACTTTCTCTGGAACACACCCAGCAGCGGCGGCGGCAGTTTTGACGTGGACGAATTTCGCATCGGGTCAAGTTATGCGGCCGTGACGCCGTCTGGCAGCGGCGGCGGCGGAAACCAGTCTCCTCCGTCCACCGCGCCACGCATCACGCGCAGTTTCCTCAGCGGTGGAAGTTTTGTGCTGCGCGGCACGAATGGATCGCCCGGCACCGGCTACGAAGTCATCTGCGCTACCAACGCCGCGCTGCCAGTCGCGTTATGGTCCGTCGTTGCCAGCAACAACTTCGATGGCTCGGGAAATTTCGATCACACCAACGCCATCCCGGGTGGACTCGTGCAACGCTTCTATCGCCTGCGTTGCGGTGGCAGCACGAACGCCGGCATCGTGACCGCGCCCGCCATCACCTCGCAGCCGCAGGACCAGTCCGCCGCCGTGGGGCAGGGGGCGTTGTTCAGCGTCACGGCTACCGGCACCGCGCCGCTGAGTTATCAATGGTTCTTCAACACCAACTCGCCCATCGCCAATGCGACCAATGCGACGCATGCGATCAGCAACGTGAGCAGCAACGACGCCGGCGGTTATTCCGTGCGCGTGTCCAACTCCGCTGGTGCCGTCACCAGCATTGTCGCCACTCTCACGATTTCCGCCGCGCCGACCAACGGCAGTTTCTACGTCTCGGCCACCGGCAACGACGCCAATCCGGGCACCCTCGCCGCTCCGTTCGCCACGCTCGTCAAGGCCGCGTCGGTCGCGCAACCCGGACAGACGATCTATCTGCGTGGCGGAACTTATTTCCCATCGGCGACCATTCACATCACGAACTCCGGCACGCTTGGCAATCGCATCAACCTCCTCGCCTATCCCGGCGAGCAACCGTATTTCAATTTCACGAATCAGCCGCTCAACACGGCAAATCGCGGAATTATTTTCACGACGAGCGGCAATCACTGGAACGTCAAGGGCCTCGAAGTTGGTTACGCAGGCGACAACGGAATCAAAGTCGAGGGCAGTTACCTGCGCTTCGAGCAATGCGTCTTTCACAACAACAACGACACCGGCTTGCAGATCGGTTTCGGCCACACGGACTCGAATCCCGGCGGATTGCTCGCCGCGTATGTCGAGGTCGTGAATTGCGATTCGTATCAAAATTTTGATCCGCCCGGCAACGGCGGCAACGCCGACGGCTTCGCGGCCAAGATGCACTGCGGCCAAGGCATCGTCTTCACCGGTTGTCGCGCGTGGGAAAATGGCGACGACGCGTGGGATTTGTTTGAGACGGATTACAGCGTCGTCATCAGCAACTGCTGGTGCTGGAAGAGCGCGATGTTGGGCGGGCAAGGGAACGGCAACGGCTTCAAGCTGGGCGGCAATGGCAGCGGCGGCAATTCCAAGGGCACGCACTACGCCTACAACTGCGTCGCGTTCGGCTGCAAGGTTAACGGCTTCACTCAGAACAGCCACCAGGACGGCGAATGGGTGCAGCACTGTCTCTCATTTTCCAACGGCACGAGCGGTTACAACTATTACTTCGAAGGCAGCTTGAACTCAGGGAAGCAGAATGTTTTCAAGAACAACGCCAGTCTCCCGCGCTCCGGCGCGAACACCGGCGGGTTCATCGCGGACAACAATCCCGTGGAAGTGAACAATAGTTGGAATCTCGCCGTCACCGCGAACACCGCTGATTACGTGAGCGTGCTGGAGACCGCCGCCAAGGCTCCGCGCAAACCGGACGGCAGTCTGCCCGATGGTTTTGCCCGGCTGGTGAGTGGCAGCGACTTGATTGACAAAGGTGTGGACGTGGGCCTGCCGTTCAATGGCAGCGCGCCCGATCTCGGGCCGTATGAGTTTCAACCCTGAATGAAGCTTGGTTCAGAACCGACGTGCAGTGTGTGTCATGTGTCCGGAATGATTCAGAGTTTCACCTGAATTCTCCCTCTCAGGAGCACGCCCGGTCCGAGTTGACCGTCGGCATACTGATGCACGCGAAACCAGACGAATTTGCCCACGGGCCAGTCGCCGTCCAGGTCTGGACCATCCCACGAACCGTTCGCCAGCAGGTATTGGGGACCGATGGTTGAGGTCAGTTCATCGAACGCGCTGGGCGGCAAAGTCAGGCAGGTTACGAAATTGAGAAGACATTCAGGGTCGGTCGCCGACGCTTCCAACGGTGGCGTGGCCCAGATGAACCATTTTGTTTCTTCGCGGAGTTCGCTTTCCACGCGGAATCCGACAAACCCCGCGTTATCCGTGAACGGCCCGGCATCGCGTAACGAGAGAACCGGCCCAAGCCACCGCGCTGCTGTTGGCGGCGAAGCGGGATTTGCCGGCTCGCCGGCCAGCGCCCGGTTTCGTAGCACAACGCCCAACGCCTGAATGCCGTTGACGCGTCTCGCGATTCCGTCCTCCAGCACCACCGTGTTGGTCATCGCCCAAGTCTGCCACGCTCTCCGCTGTGTGCTCGAGAGCCTCCGCCAGTAAGTCTCGGCCATGCTCTCCTGGTTTTCCAGTTGAGGCCTCTCATTCTGCCACTGCGACCGGCAACTCGCGGGCTGCGGATGAAAACACACGCCGGGTTGCGGAAGTTTGCCGGCCGCCACCGCCAATACGCTCATCACCATCTGCAGCCAAATGAGTGATTTCATTTTCAATGCCTCCTAGTCTGGTTCGGATTCCGTATGTCAATTCCTCATGCAAGCTCACGCCGCGAATCCCCTTCATCCTTCTCCTGAACTCCCGGACATTGCTGTTCAGCGGTCCGACGTTCCCACGCCAGCGGTGAAAGATGTCCAAGGGACATCGGCACGACGCGGCGGTGCTATTGGGTGATTCCTAGGTTTACGGGGGAGGTTTAGCGTGACCATTGGCCGGCGTCCAACAAAAAACACGACTTTTTTTCCATTTAACAGGTCGCTCGCGCTGCCACGCTAAAAGCTTTCCGGATTTGTTCTGCTAGCGACCGGCAATGTTGTTGAATAACCTTCACCGAATTCTGACACATGAACTTCTCGTCTCCATCAAAACTCTGGCTGTTGGCTGCCCTCTGCCTGCTGCCGCTCATGGTTGACAACGACAGCCTTTCACTCGACGAGGGGAATACGGCGATGTTCGCGCTCGCGCCTGACTTCCCCGCTTTCTGTCACCTGCTGAAGATTGACCAGCAGGCCGATTGTCAAATGCCGTTGTCCATGCTCTGTTCCTGGTTGAGCGCCGAGATTTTCGGCACCAAAGGAGATTGGGAAGCGCAGGCACTCAACACCTGGGGGGAATGGGAATTGCGCGCCGTGAATCTCCTTTGGGGTGCGGCGGCGCTGCTCGCGTTCAGCCGCATTGGCACCCGTCTGAAAATCCCGTGGCTGCCGCTGCTGTTGGCGATCCAACCGTTCTTTTGGTTTTACCTCAACGAAGCCCGGCCTTACGCATTGGAAATCGGCTGCGGCGCCTGGGTTCTGGCGGCACTGGTGGAGTTCATCCTTGACCGCGCTGCGGGGACGAACTGGGCCTGGATTCTGGCAGTTTCCGGATTTTTTTCTTTCTGCACGACGATCCTCGCGCCATTGCCAGTGGGAGCGAC
>SCTL01000289.1 GCA_004297495.1 Verrucomicrobiota bacterium | reverse complement strand
TTCACGGTTTCGCCGCGCGCGGCCATGGCGGCTTTCTCGGCTTCCATGAACGGCTGGAGATACGCGACGGATTTTTTCATCACGCGCGCCGACTTCACGACTTGCGGCAAAAACATTTTCCCCGCGCCGAACAAATCGCCGACCACGCTCATGCCGGCCATCAACGGGCCTTCGATGACGGTCAGAGGCTTGCCGTATTTGGCGAGCGCTTCGGCGGTGTCTTCGTTGATCCACGCGTCAATGCCCTTCACCAGCGCGTGCGAGAGACGTGCCTCGACCGTGCCTTTGCGCCAGGCTTCGAGCACTTCGATGTTGGCCTTCTGATCCGCGACCGCTCCACTGGCTTTCAGCCTTTCGCCGTAGTTCACCAGCCGCTCGGTCGCATCCGCGCGGCGATTGAGCAACACATCTTCGACGAGTTCCTTTAACTCCGGCTCAATCTCTTCATAGACTTCCAACATGCCGGCGTTGACGATGCCCATGTCCATGCCGGCTTTGATGGCGTGATAAAGAAACGCGCTGTGCATCGCCTCGCGCACGGGATTGTTGCCGCGAAATCCGAACGACACGTTCGACACGCCGCCGCTGACTTTCGCGTGCGGCAAATTGTTTTTAATCCAGCGCGTGGCTTCGATGAAGTCCACGGCGTAGTTGTTGTGCTCCTCGATACCCGTGCCGACGGTGAGGATGTTCGGATCGAAAATAATGTCCTCCGGCGGAAAGCCCACTTCGTCCACGAGGATGCGATAGGCGCGTTCGCAGATGCGAATCTTGTCCGCGAGCGTCGCGGCCTGGCCTTGCTCATCGAACGCCATCACGACGACCGCCGCGCCGTATTTCAAAACTTTGCGCGCATGTTCTCGGAACTTCGCTTCCCCTTCTTTCATCGAAATGGAGTTCACGATGCCTTTGCCTTGAAGACATTTCAGGCCGGCTTCGATGACTTCCCATTTCGACGAGTCCACCATGAAGGGAACTTTGGCGACCTCCGGCTCGCTACCGAGCAATTGCAGGAAGCGCGTCATAGCCGCGACGCCATCAATCATCCCTTCGTCCATGCAGATGTCTATGATGTTCGCGCCGTTCTCGACCTGCTGCCGTGCGATGGCCACGGCTTCGTCGTATTTATTTTCCTTGATGAGCTTGGCGAACTTCGGCGAACCCGCGACGTTCGTGCGCTCGCCGATCATGATGAACGTGCCGGGCTGCTGCGTGAACGGCTGCGAGCCGGAGAGACGGAGCGGGAGCGCACGCGCCTCGCGTGCGGCGGTTGACGCCTCGTCAACCGCGCCCGAGCGCGCCTCCGCGCGAGGGGACGACGCGCGGTGGCGCGCGTCGGTCCCGACCGCGTGGGCGCGGTCGGGCACACGCGAGGGCGCATGTGCTCCCCGGGAAAGGTTCGCGCGTTCCGCGAATTCCCGCGGATGCCGTCCCTCCAACGCCTTCGCGATGGCGGCGATGTGCTCCGGCGTGTTGCCGCAGCAACCGCCGGCGATGTTGATCAAGCCACTCGCCGCAAACTCGCCAAGAAAATTTCCCATGTCTTCCGGCTTCAGATCAAAGCCCGTCGGTGAAAGCGGATTCGGCAGGCCAGCGTTCGGGTAGCAAGAGATGGCCGTGCTCGATTTCTCCGCGAGTTCGGCCAGATGCGGGCGAATCAAGTCCGGCCCGAGCGAGCAGTTCAAGCCAACGGCAATCGGCTTCACATGCTTCACGGCGTTCCAATACGCCTCGATCGTCTGCGCGGAAATCATCGTCTCGCCACCGCGCCCGACGGCGGCGGAAATCATGATCGGCAGAATCTTTTTATCCTGCTCGAACACTTCCTGAATCGCCACCAGCGCCGCCTTGGCGTTGAGAGAGTCGAAGATCGTTTCGACGAGTAAAATGTCCGAGCCACCTGCGATCAATGCGCGGACTTGGTTGATGTAAGCCGCTTTGACTTGATCGAATGTGCAGACGCGAAAACCAGCGTCATCGGCATCAGGTGAGTTGGAAAGCGAAACCGTCAGCGGCCCAATTGCACCGGCGACGAAACGCGGGCGACCAGTTTGATTTGCGATACGGTCGCACCACTCACGGCATTGCTTGGCGGACTGTTCGTTGATCTCCCACGCGAGGTCGTTGAGGAACTTGTTCTCGATGACACCCTGATAAAACTCCGGGTCTTTGCGCCCGCCGTGTTCGCGCGGATCGTCCACGAAGAATTCGCTCTGCCCGATGCTTGTGGCGGAAAAGGTGTTCGTCTCGATGATGTCCGCGCCGGCTTCGAGAAAGCGGCGATGGATGTCGCAGATCGTCGCCGGCTGTGTCAGCGAGTAGAGATCGCCGTTGTTCTTGAGGTCCTTCTTGGAATCCTTAAATCGTTCGCCGCGAATCTCCGCTTCCCCCAGCCCATAGGTGCGGATGGTTGTGCCCATCGCGCCGTCAATGATGACGATGCGTTCGCGGAGCGCGCGGAGCAAAAGTTCCGCGTGCGGACTGAACGGTTGGCCACGATTCACGCGGCGAATTTAGCCGGACAGGGCAGGGAAGCCAAGTTAAAAATCAACGTATCGTGATTTGTAGATATGAAATAATCATTTGTGCCGAGCGAGCCAAAGTTTGCGCCTTGAAACCTTTGAGTGGCAGCGAACGTCCTGTGTTCTATATGCTCGCGCCACTCGCTGCCCGAAAATGGAATTACACGACTGCCGCGCATCTGTTGAACCGCGCCGGCTTCGGCGGCCCGCCCGCCGAAATCGAGAAACTCGCCAAACTCAATCCCGAGCAAGCCGTCGCGCACTTCGTGGACTTCGAGAAAATTCCCGACGACACCGCCGATCCCGAATGGGCCAAGCCTGATCCCGGTCGCGCCGAGCGTCAGCGGGCGCTGCGCAACGCCAGCGAAGAAGAGCGGCGCATGATGCAGCGCCGGCAGCAGCAGAAGGAGCGCGAAGAGATCATGGACTTGCGCGGTTGGTGGCTCGAACGCATGGCGCGTGGTCCGCGACCGTTGCAGGAGAAGATGGTTCTCTTCTGGCACGGCAACTTTGCCAGCAGCATCGAGAAGGTCCGCGACTCGTATCTCATGTGGCGCCAGAACGAACTCTTCCGCCGCCTTGCCACCGGAAGTTGGCGCGAACTGCTCGTCGAAGTCGCGCGCGATCCGGCGATGATGATCTATCTCGACCAGGCTCAAAGCCGCAAGCAGCATCCGAACGAAAACTTCGCGCGCGAGGTCATGGAACTTTTCGCGCTCGGCGAGGGCCACTACACGGAGAAGGACATCACCGAAGGCGCGCGCGCGCTCACGGGTTGGTCGCTCGACGAGACGCGGCAGAAATTCCAGTATCGCCCGTTCATCCACGACGACGGCGA
>SCTL01000288.1 GCA_004297495.1 Verrucomicrobiota bacterium | reverse complement strand
GCCGTATTTTGTTTCGGCGTGAGTCCGTCCTCTTTTGAAACTTGCCGGGCCGGAGGCCGGCGCTCCGAGGTCTGCCCGACCGCCTGCAAAATCATCTCCGCAATTTCCTCCGCCGCCTTCGGCGCGTGCCAATGTTCGAGCGCAACGCGCATCTTGGCGACAGTGTCCACGTCTTCAACCAAGCCTTGCAGCAGTTCAAGAAACTGCGCGGGAGTGGCGGCTTTCTGTTCGAGCATTCGCGCCGCGCCAGTCTCGACGAACGCGCGGGCGTTGAACAATTGATGATTGTCCGCCGCCGCCGGAAACGGCACAAGCAACGCCGGCAATCGCATCGCCGCGATTTCCGCGAGCGACGACGCGCCCGCGCGACTCACCACGGCGGACGCCGCGCCGAGCGCCAGTTCCATTTCGCCGAGGAACGGTTGCACGACGGCTTTCAAACCGCGCGCGGCATACGCCTGTTTGACTTTCTCGACGTCGCTCGGTCCGGTGAGATGCAGCCATTGCCAATGCGGCGCGCGTTCGGCAACGAGTGGAAGCGCGGAGAGGACGAGATCATTCAAACCGCTCGCGCCCTGGCTACCGCCGGTGACGAGCACGACCGGAGCCGCCGCATCGAAACCAAAATGCCCGCGGCAGGCGGCGGCGTTGCGCGGTTGAAATTGCGGGCGAACCGGCGTGCCGGTGACAGTGGCTTCGCGCACGCGCAGTTGCGTGGCGGCTTGGGGAAAGCCGACGAACGCCTGATCCACGACGCGCGCGAGCCAGCGATTCGCTCGTCCGGGAATTGTGTTGGACTCGTGCAAAAAAGTTTTCGCGCCCGCACTGCGCGCGGCGAGAATCGGCGGCGCGCTGGTGAATCCGCCCATGGCGAGCGAGGCTTGCGGCGGGCGTGATTTGAAAATTTGTTTTGCGCTGCGCCACGATTTCCAGAAGCCGCGCAGGAACGCCAGCCGGCTACCGCGTTGCAAGGCGACCGCGGGCAGCGTGATGATTTCCATGCCGCTCACGTTCTTCACAGCCTGTTGATCCACATCCTTCGGTGAAATGAGTAACGCAACCTGGCAGCCCCGATCACGAAGTTTCTCCGCCACGGCCAATCCGGGAAACAGATGACCGCCCGTGCCGCCACACGCGATGGCGATGAACGGGGTTGAGAGTTGAGGGTTGAGAGTTGAGGGTCGGCCACTTTGCTCGGGAGCTCTTTCACTCTCAACTCTCAACTCTGGACTCTCAACACGCTTCTCAGTCATGTGGTTTGCGCCGCAGCTTCGGGTTGAAAAGGATTCTCTGGCCGCACGGTGAAAGGCCGCGCCTGTCGTGCGATGCTGAACAGCACGCCCACGCAAGTGAGCATGGCGAGCAAACTCGAACCGCCATAGCTGATGAACGGCAGCGGCAGTCCTTTGTTCGGCAACGCGCTCGTGACGACGCCAATGTTGATGAACGCCTGGAAGCCGATCAGGAACGTAATGCCGATGCCGAGGAGAAATCCGAATTTGTCCCGCGCGCGCGAGGCAATCACCACGCCGCAAATCACAATCGTCACAAACGCGACGACAACAAGCAGCGTGGCGACCAAACCGAGTTCCTCGCCGATAATGGACAAAATGAAATCGGTGTGATGCTCGGGAACGAAGCCGAGTTTCTGTCGTCCGTTGCCGAGACCGAGACCGGTCCAGCCGCCCGCGCCGAGCGCCAGCATGGCTTGATAGGCTTGATAGCCGGTGCCGCTTTTGTGCTCTTCCAGATCGAGCCAGCTCACGATGCGCCGCATGCGCATCGGGTCGTGAATGATGGAAACCACGAGGCCCAGTAACGCGAGGCCCATCGGCGGCAGGATGTAACGCCAGCGGACTCCGGACACGACGAGCATCGTGCCGGTGACGGCGGCGAGCAGAATCGTCGTGCCGCGATCGGGTTCGACAAAAATCAATCCGAGCATCACGCCCGCGATGAGTCCCGGCAGCATGATGCCGCGCGTCCAGGTTTCCATGTAACGCTGGTAACGCTCGATGTACCACGCCAGCGCCGTGATGAGCGCGAGCTTGGCGAATTCCGAGGGTTGCAGATTGATGCCGCGAAAACTGAACCAGCGCCGCGCGCCGCCGCGAATGACGCCGAAATGTTTTTCCAGCACGAGCGCGAGCAGGATGACGGCGACGACGTAAATCACCGGCGCGAACTTGTTGAGAATCCGGTAATCCACTGAAGCGGCGCCCACACACGCGACCAGGCCGAGGCCGCACCAGATGATCTGCATGATGAGCAGGTGCGCGCCGACGGCGACGTGCGTTTTGGAATTCACCATCGCCATGCTCGAGCTGTAGAGCATGACCATCCCCAGCGCCAGCAGGGCGGCCACGCAAAAAGCAAGAGTGGTGACGGCAATCTTCAAGTGATGAAACCTTTGAGCGCCGTCCCGGACTCAGGACGGCGCTCGCAATTTTTTAGACGCCGGGCGGTCTGGTGCCCGTCGCCGGAGCGGGCGACGGCGCGGGTTCGACCGGCGCGGATGCTTTGGCCGGTATCTTGAGTTTCTGGCCGACCGTGAGATGGCCCAACTGGGTGATCGTCATGTTGTTCGCGTCGGCGAGTGCTTTCACGGTGATGCCGTACTTCGCGGCGATCTTGGTCCCGTTGTCGCCGGATTGAACTTTGTATTCACCCGAAGCCGCTTCCGTCCCGGGGGTCGGTGTGACCACCGGTGCAGTGACGGGCGCCGGAATGACAATCTTCTGGCCGAGCTGGAGTTTGGTCGGGTTCACGTTCGGATTCGCCGCTTCGAGAGCTTTGAGCGTGACGTGATATTTGGTGGCGAGACCGGAGAGCGTGTCGCCCTTGATGATGACGTGTTCAGTGACTGCAGCCGGCGGCGGCACGGAGACGGGCGGCGGCGTGGCGAGAACATTCGTGTCCATCGGCGGCGGCGCGTTGGTGTCCATCGCCGGGAGGTTGGTGTCGGCGACTGGCGGCATCGTGTTGTCCACGGGTGGTTGCGCCTGTTCGCGCTTGCAACCTTGGAGGAGCAGCGCCATCAAACCGACGACGTGAACGGCGAGCACACAAAACACGACGATCTTCACTCGTGAGCGGCTCTGAGTTTTCTGCTCCACCATGGAGCCCTGTGGTACCAGCGGACTTTCGTTATTCATTTTTCTTGGCGCTCTTCGCGTCCTTTCATTGAGGTTGATTGTTAATTTTTTGCGGCGGGGTTTTCCCTCACAAAAACCCGCCGCAGATTCTTTATTCTGTTTCCGACTTCTGGCCGACCGAAATTCTACCGGGCTTATTGGGGTGTTCGTCATTGACACCCCTACTAATGGTTTTCACCGCAGCACAAAACTCTTCCCCGCGTTGTTGGTAGTTCCGAAATTGATCGAAGCTAGGACAAGCGGGTGAAAGCAAAACCACGTCGCCGGCCGACGCGGAATTCGCCGCTACGGTCACAGCTTCTAGCAGCGAACCGACCGCCGTGCAAGGAGTAAAAAGTCCCCACGCCGCGCGCACTTTGTCGGAGCACTCGCCGATGAGGAAAGCGCCCTTGACTCGCTGCGCAATCTGCGGGCCGACGTCGTGAAAACTTTCCCCGCGATCCACGCCGCCGGCGATGAGCCAGACATTCGGCTGACCAGCATGGCCGGGTCGCGCGGCACGCAACGCCTTGTCCAGCGCGTCGAGATTGGTGGCCTTGGAATCGTTGATGAACTGCACGTCGTTCACTTCGGCCACGAGTTCGCACCGGTGCGCGCCGGCGTCGTACGTTTTCAACGTCTCAATCATCTGATCCAGCGGAATCCGCAACGCGCGCCCCACCGCCAGCGCCGCCATCAGATTTTCCGCGTTGTGCGGACCGCGCACGCGGCATTGGTCCATGTTCAACAACGGCCCGGCCCAATCGTCCAACCGGCTCAACAGCAACCCGCGTTCGAGATGAATATCGGCGCTCTCGTCCGTTGCGCTGAAGGTCACGATCTTCGCGCGCGGCTTGACGCCGAGCGAACGCAATCGCGCCAGCGCCTCGCTTTGCACAATCGCCCAATCGAATGACTGCTGGTTCTGGAAAACTTTGGCGACCACGCGCGCGTAGTCGTCCGCCGTGGCGAAGCGTTCCTGAAAATCCCAGCCCAGGTTCAGCACCACCGCCACGGAAGGCCGCAGCGTTTCGACGCGTTCCAATTGCAGCGCGTTGACTTGGAGGATGAGGTAATCCAGTTCGTGCGTTTGATCCGCCACCGCGCACACCGACTGGCCCGCGTGACCCGCGACAATCGTCTTCCGGTGCGCGTGCGTCAGAATCCGCTCGACCATTTCGGCGGTGGTGCCTTTGCCGTTCGTGCCGGCAATGGCCAGGGCGAGACATTTCGTTTGCTGGAAGCCGAGTTCCAATTCCCCGATCACCGGCACGTCCGTTTTTTCCAACGCCTTCATCAACGCCGAACCCGGCGGAACGCCCGGTGAAATTACGGCAAAATCAAACCACCGGTTTGGCAGCGCGCTCACGCCCAGTTCAATTTTGATTCCCGCCTCACGCAACGCCGCGACCGCCGCGCGCAGCACCGGATGGTCCGTGTGATCCACGCCCGTTACGGTCGCGCCGTGTCGGTGCAAATACTCGCACATGGGCCGGCCGCGATTGCCGAGGCCGACCACGAGCACTTGTTTGTTGGCGAGATCAATCATGGTTGCGTAATGCGCTATGCGTGATGCGTGGATTCATTTGAAGCGTCGGGGAACATTTCCAGCTCGAACGTCATTGCACTCATTCCGAAACCCGAAACCCGGACGTAGGTCATGGGCGAACTCTGTGGCCACACGGTTCCGCACGCGCCGTGCAGTCGCGTCGGCATTTCGGATTTTGCATTCTGATTTTCAGATTCCATGTTCATCTCAGTTTCAAGGTTGCCAACGCCACCACCGCAAACAGCACGGACAGAATGTAAAAGCGCGTCACCACCTGCGATTCATACCAGCCCTTCTTCTCGAAGTGATGATGAATGGGCGCCATCAGAAAAAACCGGCGGCCCTCGCCGAATCTTTTCCTCGTGTAACGAAACCAGCCGCGCTGGATGATCACCGAAACCGCCTCGACCACGAAGATCGCGCCCGCGATCACGAGCACGAACGGCTGATGAATCAGCACCGCGATGATTCCCAACGCCCCGCCCAGCGCCAGCGAACCGGTGTCGCCCATGAAGACGCGCGCGGGATGACAATTGTACCAGAGAAACCCCAGCCCCGCGCCGATCAGCGCCGCACAAAACACCGTCAGCTCGCCCGCGCCTTCGACGTAGGGCACTTGCAGATACGCGGCGGCGCGAAAATTTCCCGCGATGTAAGTGAAGATCAAAAACACAATCGCCGCGATCGTCGTGCAGCCGATGGCCAGTCCGTCCAGGCCGTCGGTGAGATTCACCGCGTTGGAACTGCCA
>SCTL01000287.1 GCA_004297495.1 Verrucomicrobiota bacterium | reverse complement strand
GGACTGAATCATGGACGCGACAGAACGCACCCAAGTTCTTGTTGTAGGTACTGGCGCATTTGACGCAATCGAATTTGAGCGGCGAGGGTTAATAATAAAGCGCGTCTCTATCGAAGAAGCGCCCGCTCATTTTAACTCTGCAAAGGCAGTCGCCGTCGCGGACGCTGCCGGGAAATTTGCCCTCATCAAAAAATGCCTTTCAGATCTTTTCCTGCAAGCGGAAGACCATCAATTGGCCCAGTTCGTCATCGTCCATTCCCTTGCAGACTTGGCGCAAGTGGACGCATTGCGGACAAAGGAACATCGGGGATCAAAAGCAAGAATTGTCCAGACGAATGAACTATGGTTAGCGGCAGAACCCGTCGCCCGGCATAGCCCCGGTCCACCTGCTAACGATGTAACAATTGAGCCCGGTTCGATCCAACTTTCCGAAGATGCGAAGATTCTGTTGCGCCGCGCTTTTTTTGATTGCCAGCGGATTTTTCTGGAGGAGCTTTCCGGTGGAAGGGAATCCATGTCGGTCTATCGGGTACACGCGTGGTTGTTGCCAGAGTGGTGTATAGCTGGCCCTCGCCCTCTGCCTTTCTTCGTGAAAATGGCTGAGCCCGAGGCAATCGAGACAGAAAAAACACGTTATCAAGTGTACGCCGAACACTTCATTCCTTTCAACTTTCGCCCTAATATAGACCATAAAAGATGTGTGCGAACGCGATCATTGGCTGCGCTCGCGGGTGACTTTGTGGACGATGCCGTTCCGCTCAGGAAATGCCTCAAGCTAGGGTTGGCCACCGGTGTGCTCTTCGCTCTCTTTGAGACCAGTTTGAAAGGATTCCGTCTCCAGCCCATCGCTGCTGGGCAGAACCCCCGGGAAGGCTTTCTGGCGAATTTCGTCACAGATCGAATCAAGTTGGATAAAATTCTGGAACAGATAATCAGTCGCGCCCGCGACTTCAAACTTTCCATGAGCCCAGCAGAAATGTTGGTCATACTGAACCAGGAAGCGGGAAAACTCTGTTCTCTTGTTGGCCCATGCCACGGCGACTTACATTCTGGCAACGTGATGGTTCGAGGCGGAGACGCCATCCTCATCGACTTCTTCTCTGTTGGGGATGGGCCTCTTACAGCGGACCCGGCGGCATTGGAAGTAAGCTTGATGTTTGGTACCGACGACGAAGACAAGGTAGATTCCATCGACGAGTGGCGTGCATTTATAGACCAAATCTACGATCCGAGACTCCAAACATTGCACCCTCCGGCCTTATCTGAAGGTAAGCCCGGTCACTTTTCTTGGCTGCGCCGTTCAATCAGAGAATTGCGGCACATTCTTTTGGGGTGCAATGTGGATGAGCGAGAGGCCAAGATAGTCCTAGCAGCTTATTTAATTCGATATGCTCGACTTGGGAAGGACGCCCTGGAAAGGGGTGACACAGCGGCCTTTGACCGACATGCTTACGCGTTGGTTGTTGCCGAACGTATTGTTGCGGGACTCGCCGGTGGCGGTGCACTGAAAGGAAGTTCCTGATGACTCTCCGCGCCGAGACAATCAGATTTCGCGGCAAAGTCGAGAGCCGTGATGGGGCCGCCTTGCTATTGTCGAATCCGGGCGACGCAGTTATCGTGGAACGTGGCAAACCTCGCCTTCTCATCTTGCGTTGTCCCTGTGGTTGCGGAGACGATTTGTTAATCAACCTCGACAGAAGAGCAGGAGCGGCATGGTATCTCTACCAGAAGCGAAAAGGAATAACGCTCTTTCCGTCGTATTGGCGCGACGACAAATGCGGTTCACACTTTATCCTTTGGAACGACCACATTTACTGGTGTCTTGGTTGGGAGACTGACGAAAGCGATACCTGGCAGGTTTCGCTAGAAATCGAGGACAAAGTTTACGCGGCAATGCCGGACGAGTGGTTCGTCAACTACGAACAACTCGCCGAGCAGTTAGACTTCATCCCATGGGAAGTGCTCCAAGCCTGCCGACAGCTCGTTAAAAAGGGCAAAGCTGCCGCTGATAAATGGCCACGAGGCGGCACATTTAGGCGCGCTGCATCAGTCTGATAGTTTCTCTCAGCGCCTCAAGTTTCGTTTCCGGTTATTTACTTATCCACAACCGGTCAGCAGTGAGGATGTTATCATTGCCCATTGGAAGCGATTCGATTCACGAATCGCCATAGCCCTTTGGAAAGGAAATATCCCCATGTCAAAGACACGAAAGCCATTCGTGGATTTTCGCGCCATTCGTGGCCGAATCACGATGGAACAAGTGTTGGAGCACTACGGTGTGCTTCACACCTTCAAACGCAGCGGCAACCGCCTCAGCGGTCCTTGCCCAATTCACGGCGGAAGCGATCCCTCACAGTTCCGCGTCGAAACCGAAAAGAACATCTGGAATTGTTTCAGCGAGTGTAAACACGGCGGCAACGTCCTCGACTTCATCGCAAGCAAGGAAAACGTTCCAATCCACGAAGCCGCCCTAAAAGCGTGCGAGTGGTTCAACATCCCAATCGCCGAAGTCAAAACCGACAGCCCGAGGTCAGAGTCGGATTCTGCGCCGGAGGAAACACCGGAGCGTCCATCGAAGCCGGTGGTGCAGCCGACTACACCGCCAAAGCCGGAGGACAATACTCCGAATGCTCCGCTCAAATTCCGGTTGGATAAGTTGCAGCGTGAACATCCGTATCTGATCAACGACCGTGGCCTCACATTGGAGACCATCGTTGATTTCGGTCTCGGATACTTCACCGGCGAAAAAGGGTTGATGGTTGGCCGCGTTGTCATCCCGATTCACAACGTCAAAGGTGAATTGGTTGCCTACGCAGGCCGCTGGCCCGGAGAACCGCCGGACAAAAAAACGGAAAAATACAAGCTCC